>PHBE01000018.1:25062-108038 GCA_002841885.1 Deltaproteobacteria bacterium HGW-Deltaproteobacteria-18 | reverse complement strand
GACTTTTCCGCCCTGCACGCAACGACTCAACTCTACGAGGCCAGCGAAGGAGTTCCGGCGGGTCTCAAGGCCATGACGACAGCGGGCCGTTTTCCGCAATAGGTTTTCTGCTTCCTATCTCCCAATTTACTCTTGACGACAAAGTGAACGATCGTTAACTAGCCCCTCCATGTCAAAACGACTCACCACGATAATACGCCGCGAACAGATCGCAGAAGCGGCCCTGGCCCTGGTTGCCGACCAGGGTGTCGGCGCACTGACCGCACGCAATGTGGCCCGCGCCGTGGGCGTGACCGCACCAGCCCTTTACAAGCACTTTCCGGGCGGCAAGGCCGACATCCTGTCCAGCGTCCTGGACCTGCTCGACGACGTCAAGAGCGAAGGAATCCGTCAGGCTCTCAAAGAACCTGGCCCGGCCCTGATCAAGCTGCGTCGCTGCTACGACCTGCACATCAGCGTTGTCGAGCGCTACCGCGCGCTGCCCAACCTTGTGCTTTCGGATGCCCTGTGGAGCGACGAGACACATCTGCGGGAGCGCCTGCTCAAAAACCACCAGCGACATCAGTCCGAAGTGGCCAAAATCATCAGCCAGGGACAGGCAGCAGGCGAAATCCGCGCCGATATCGATGCCGACGAGATCTTCGTGCAGTTCCTGGGTCAGTTCCTGACCATCGCCATCCTGTACAGCAGGCGCGGCGACATGATCGATCCCAAAACCCAGGCCGAGGCGAACTGGAAAATGTTTGTCCGAGGCGTATCCCCCTAATTTTTTTTGCCCCTAAAGTGAACACCTGTTCACATGCCATTTTCAAAACAGCAATCATGGAAGGACCAAATGAAAAAAATACTTATTCCCGTTGTCGCGCTGCTCGCCGTCGGCCTTGGCTATCTCGCCTGGAACAAGCCTTCGCAGGCCAATCAGCCCACTGCCGCCCGGGTCGCTCCCGCACCGGAAGTGGCCGTGGTGACCATGCAGGAAAAAGATGTCCGGCTGACCACGGAATTGCCGGGCCGTACCGCCGTTTACCAGATGGCCGAGATCCGGCCGCAGGTAGGCGGCATCATCCTGAAGCGGGCCTACACGGAAGGAACCGAGGTCAAGTCCGGCGACCTTCTCTACCAGATCGACCCCGCAACGTATGAAGTGGCTGTGGCCCGCGCCAAGGCTGCCGTGGCCAAAGCCAAGGCCGAACTGGAGCCCGCGCGGCTCAAGGCGCTGCGCTACCGCGACCTGATCCGCACCAAGGCCGTCAGTCAGCAGGATCACGACGAGGTACAGGCGGCCCTGGCCCTGGCTGAAGCCAATGTGGCTGCGGCACAGGCCGAGCTTGGCGCCGCGCAGATCGACCTTGAGCGGACCAGGGTCCTCTCGCCCATAAACGGCCGCATCGGACGCTCCACCATCACCCCCGGTGCCCTGGTCACGGCCAATCAGGCCCAGGCCATGGCCACGGTGCAGCAACTCGACCCCATCTATGTCGATCTGACCCAGTCCAACGTGGAGCTTTTGCGCATGAAGCACGCCCTCAAGAGCGGGGCCGTCCAGTCCGCAGGCGAGGCCGCGACAAAAGTGCGTCTCATCCTCGAAGACGGAGCCACCTACGCCCATGCAGGCGTGCTGCAGCTGGCCGAGGCCAGCGTGGACCAGAGCACCGGTTCCGTCACGCTGCGCGCCGTGTTCCCCAATCCCGAACGCGACCTCCTGCCGGGCATGTATGTCCGCGCCGTCGTCGAGGAGGGCGTGCTCGCAAGCGCACTGCTCATCCCGCAGCAGGCCGTGGTCCGCAACGCGCAGGGCCAGCCCCTGGCCATGGTCGTGGACGGCGAGGAAAAGGTGGCTGCCCGCCCCCTGGAACTTGACCGTGCGGTCGGCGGTGACTGGATTGTACGGGAAGGGCTGGCCGCCGGAGACCGCGTGGTCATCGAAGGGTTGCAGAAGGCGCGCCCCGGCGTGCAGGTCCGTGTAGCCCAGGACGCAATGTAAGGAACTATCATGGCACATTTTTTCATAAATCGACCGGTCTTCGCCTGGGTTCTGGCCATCGCCGCCATGCTTGGCGGCGTGCTGGCCATCACGGGCCTGCCCATATCCCAGTATCCGCCCATCGCCCCGCCTTCCGTGGCCATCAGCGCGACCTACCCCGGCGCGTCGGCCAAGACGCTTGAAGACGCGGTCACGCAGGTCATCGAACAGAAGATGAAGGGCATCGACAATCTGGACTACATGTCCTCGACCAGCCAGTCCTCGGGACAGGCCGAAATCACCCTGACCTTCAAGGCCGGCACCAACCCTGACATTGCCCAGGTGCAGGTCCAGAACAAGCTGCAGCTGGCCATGTCGCTGCTGCCGCAGGAAGTGCAGGCCCAGGGCGTACAGGTCACAAAGGCGGTCAGAAACTTCGTGCAGGTGCTCGGTTTCGTGTCCGAAGACGGCTCCATGGCCAGGGCGCAACTGGCCGACTATGTAGCCGCCAACGTGCTCGACGGCCTGAGCCGTGTGGAAGGGGTCGGCGAGGTCACCCTGTTCGGCTCGCAGCACGCCATGCGCATCTGGCTCAACCCTGACAAGCTGCATACCTACAGCCTCACGCCATCCGACGTTGCCGCCGCCATCAAGGCCCAGAACGCCCAGATTTCGGCCGGACAGCTCGGCGGATTGCCCTCGGTGGAGGAGCAGCGCATCAACTTCACGGTCAGCGTCCAGGACCGTCTGCAGACTCCCGAACAATTCCGGAACATCCTGCTGAAGACGAACACCGACGGATCCGTGGTACGCCTTGGCGACGTCGCCAAGGTGGAACTGGGCGCAGAAAATTCGCAGATCGTCTCCCGCTTCAACGGTCAGCCCGCGGCGGCTCTGGCCATCAAGCTGGCCACCGGCGCAAACGCCCTGAAAACCGTCGAGGCCATCGCCGAATACACAGCCAGCATCAGCTCGACCTTTCCCGCCGGACTGAAGGTTGTGGAAGCCTTCGACACCACTCCCTTCGTGCGCATCTCCATCGAGGAGGTGGTCCGCACCCTGCTTGAAGCCGTCGTGCTGGTCTTTCTGGTCATGTACCTGTTTCTGCAGAACTTTCGGGCCACCCTCATCCCGACCATCGCCGTGCCCGTGGTTCTGCTCGGCACCTTCGGGGTGCTGGCGGCATTCGGCTACTCCATCAATACCCTGACCATGTTCGCCATGGTCCTGGCCATCGGCCTGCTGGTGGACGACGCCATCGTGGTGGTCGAGAACGTGGAGCGCATCATGCACGAGGACGGCCTGTCGGCCAGGGATGCCACTCACCTGTCCATGACCCAGATCTCAGGCGCCCTGGTCGGCATCGCCCTGGTCCTGTCCGCCGTGTTCGTGCCCATGGCCTTCTTCGGCGGCTCCACCGGAGTCATCTACCGTCAGTTCTCCATCACCGTGGTCTCGGCCATGGTCCTCTCGGTCCTGGTGGCCCTGATCCTGACCCCCGCCCTGTGCGCCACCATGCTCAAACCGGCCAAGCCCGGACAGGGCAAGCGAGGCTTCTTCGGCCTTTTCAACCGCGGCTTCGACCGCACGGCAAATGGCTATCAGAAGCTGGTCGGGTCCATGACCCGGCGCTGGGGGCGCTCTCTGGTGCTCTACGCCCTCATCCTTGCAGCCATGATGTTCCTGTTTCAGCGACTGCCCACGGGCTTTCTCCCGGACGAAGACCAGGGCATCCTCTTCGTGCAGGTCCAGCTGCCCATCGGCGCGACCCAGGACCGCGCCCTTGATGTGCTGGAGCGCATCGAGAACCACTTCCTGGAAGCAGAGAAGGACTCTGTGCAATCGCTCATGGCCGTGGCGGGTTTCAGTTTCGCCGGCAGCGGGCAGAACACAGCCATGTGCTTCATACGTCTCAAGGACTGGAGCATGCGCAAGAGCCCCGACTTGCACGTCAAGGCCATCGCCGGACGGGCCATGGCCGCTTTCTCGCAATACCGTGACGCGCAGGTCTTTGCCTTTGCCCCACCGGCGGTGATGGAGCTGGGCAACGCGGCCGGCTTTGACTTCGAGCTTCAGGACATGGCGGGCCTTGGTCACGAAAAGCTCATGGCCGCCCGCAACCAGCTCCTGGGCATGGCCAGGCAGCATCCGGACCTGGCCATGGTCCGCCCCAACGGTCTGGACGACACGCCGCAGTACCGCATCGACATCGACTGGAACAAGGCAGGCGCACTGGGCCTTGCCGTGTCGGATGTGACCGGGGTCATCGCCACGGCCTGGGGCAGTTCCTACGTCAACGACTTCCTGGACAAGGGACGCGTCAAGAAGGTCATCATGCAGGGCGAGGCGCCCTACCGCATGATGCCCGAGGATCTGGCCCGCTGGCATGTGCGCGGCAAATCCGGACAGATGGTGCCCATGTCGAGTTTCGCCACGGCCCACTGGACCTCGGGCTCGCCGCGACTGGAACGCTACAACGGCGTCCCCGCCATGCAGATTCTAGGCGCCCCGGCTCCGGGCAAGAGCTCCGGGCAGGCCATGGCGACCATGGAGAACCTGGCCAGCCAGTTGCCTGAAGGCATAGGCTTCTCCTGGACCGGGCTGTCCTTCCAGGAACGTCAGGCCGGTTCGCAGACCATCATGCTCTACGGCCTCTCCATCATCGTCGTCTTCCTGTGCCTGGCGGCCCTGTACGAGAGCTGGAGTCTGCCCGCATCGGTCATCCTGGTCGTGCCCATCGGCGTCGTCGGCGCCCTGGCCGCCGTCAGCCTGCGCGGCCTGACCAACGACGTCTACTTCCAGGTCGGCCTGCTCACGACCATGGGGCTGGCAGCCAAAAACGCCATCCTCATCGTCGAGTTCGCCAAGAGCCTGGCCGAATCGGGCATGGACCTCATGACCGCGGTGGTCGAGGCGGCACGGCAACGTCTGCGGCCCATCCTCATGACCTCCCTGGCCTTCGGCCTTGGCGTCCTGCCTCTGGCCCTGAACTCCGGCGCGGGTTCGGGCGGTCAGAACTCCATCGGCACGGGCGTCATCGGCGGCACCATTGCATCGACCATCATCGGTTCCCTGCTCATCCCTGTCTTCTTCGTCATTGTGGCCAAGCTGGGACTTTCCCGCAAGGAACCGAAAAAATCGACCACTCGCGCCATCATCCCCGGAGGCCATCCATGCGAAGATTGATACTCGTGATCGCGCTCGTCGCCCTTGGCGGCTGCGCCACTCTCGCCCCTGAGCGAGAACGCCCTGACATGCCCGTGCCCGAAGCATGGAACGCACCGGCCCAGTCCAGCCTGGGGCTGGCCGAAGTGGACGAGCTTGGCTGGCGGGATGCTTTCCCCGACCCGGCACTGCAAAAGCTCATCTCCACGGCCCTGCACCAGAACAGAAGCCTGCGCCAGGTCGTTCTGGCCATGGACAAGGCCCGGGCGCAATTCGGCATCGCCCGCGCCGACCGCATCCCAGGCATCGACGCATCGGGCCAGAACTCGAACCAGCGCCTGCCAGCGGACCTGCACGGCGGCATCGAGGGCATTGACCGGCAGTGGAACGTAGGGCTTGGAATCTCCTCCTTCGAACTTGATTTCTTCGGCCGGGTGAAGAACCTGGAGGAATCAGCCCTGGAGAGCTACCTGGCCACGGAAGAAGCCCGCCGGGCCGCGCACATCAGCCTCGTGTCCCAGGTCGCAAAGGGCTACCTGACCCTGGCCGGGGACCGCGAACACCTGGCCCTGGCCCGGGAAACCTATGAAAGCCGCCAGGCAACCCTGGAGCTGACCCTGGCCCAGTTGGCCCACGGAATGAGCACCGAACTGGCCCGGCATCAGGTCGAAGAAGTGGTGGCCGTGGCCCAGGCCGAGGTCGCGCGCCTCGCGGCCCAGGTGACCATGGACGAAAACGCCCTGGCCGTGCTGGTCGGCGTGCCCGTCCCGGAACTCGACCTCCCGGCCCGGGCCATAAACGACGTGGCCCTGCGCACGACCGTGAAGCCAGGCCTGCCCTCGGAACTCTTGACCAGACGCCCGGACATCCTTGAAGCCGAACATCGGCTCTGGGCCGCAGGGGCGGAAATAGGAGCCGCACGGGCGGCGTTCTTCCCGCGCATCGGCCTGACCACAACGGCCGGTCTGGCCAGCCTGGAACTGACCGACCTGTTCGATTCGGCCCAGCGGGTCTGGACCTTCGTGCCCAGCGTCACCCTGCCCATCTTTGATGCGGGCCGGAACAAATCCAGGCTTGAAGCGGCCAAGGCGGAACAACAGATCCGGGTCGCGCAGTACGAGGAAACCATTCAGAACGCCTTCCGCGAAGTCTCCGACGCCCTGGCCAAAAACCAAGGCTACGAAGGGCAGGTCCGGGCCCAGGTCCGCCGCGCCGCAAGCGCCGAGAAAAGTCGTCAGCTGGTCGACCAGCGTTTTTCGGCGGGCCTTGAGAGCGCCTTTGCCGTGCACGACGCGGAACGCACCCTCTTCAACGCCAGACAGAATCTGCTGGAAGCACGCCTGGCCGGAAAACTGGCCATGGTCGAGCTCTTTACCGCGCTTGGCGGCGGCTGGCAGGAAAACGCACTGCATGCCTCAGCGCAATAACAAAACCCTGAATAAAAACGAAAAAAGGCGGCCACTGGCCGCCTTTTTTCGTTTGAAAACATTATGCGATCACGTTTGACGAAGAAAACCGAGATGCTCTTCGGCCAGGGCCAGCACGCGCTTGCGGCTGGCCGGGGAGCAGTCGTGATTGGACAGGTGAACGGCGGCGTACCCGCTCAAAGGGCGCAGGGCCAGGGCAGCGTGATCCCATTCGCGCACAAGCCGCTCAGGATCAAGGGCGCTGCTCGCGGTGCGCAAAAACCTAAGGACGCCGACCGCCATGACACGCACCATGGCTTCGTGGGCTTCCCGCAGATTCCCCGCTGCAGCCAGACATTCGTCCTTTGCGCCAAGGCCGAAAGCGTGCAGCCAGAAAGCCTGCCAATATACGGACAGCATCTGACCGGCCTTGGGGCGAACGGAGAGAGGGAGCAAATCGTAGAGACCGTCCTTGCGCCCGCTGGCCAGAATCTCGAGTCCGGGAAGCCGCAGGCCCGTCAGCTTGCCCTTGCGGCCGAGCATGGCTTCGAGCACGCGCACCACCCGCGCAGGCTTGAAACGCTGGTGGCAACGCGGAAGTTCAAAGCGGCAGCGCCAGCAGCCCACGCAATCTCCTGAACTGCGCAGCACCACGTGTCCCGGCTGATAAGGGCCGGTTTCGAAGGCGTGCACCGGACCCATGGAAAGATTGAGCACCTTGATTCCCGACCAGGCCGCCAGGTGCATGGGGCCCGTATCGGGAGAGATCATGGCGGCCAGATTCTGCCCATATACGGCAAACGCATCCAGCCCGAGGCTGCCGCAGGCGCTGGCCACAGGCCGCTTGGAGAGACGAAGCACCTCGCGGCACAATTCCCGCTCTGCGGGTCCGCCAAGCAGAACCGGCACGAACCCGCGCCGCTCAAGCTCCGCGACAAGCTCGACCCAAAACGCGGCGCAAGGCCGCTTGTCCGGTTCGCTCGCACCGAGAAAAAGGCCAACATGGCGGATGTCGGCCGGCATGTTGCGCGGCGCGGGCCAGCAGGTCTGACCCATGATGCGGCGCGGAATGACATCGAGGGCGTTCAGATCGGCCCAATGAAAGCGGTTGTGCCGGTTGTTGTGGGTCAGCGAGGCCCGGTATTCCTGCCAGTCGCCCTCGATGCGGGTCACGCCGTCCCGGATGTATCCGCCCACCAGAGCGTCGCAGCTCAGGCTCCCGGCCAGCTCCATGCTTTCGGCGCGGTGACTCAGATTTATGACCAGATGGAACGCCTGCCTCCTCAAGGCAGCGCCCTGCCCATGGCTGAAGTAGCGCACCTGCGGGCTGAGGCGCATGAGCGGCCCGGCGAAACTCGGCTCGGCCATGACCCAGACCGGATGACCGGGAAATGCCCGCTCAAGCCACAAAAAAAGCGGAAAGGACAGGATCAGATCCCCCATGCGCTGCATCTGGATGACCAGGATGGGCTTCTTCACCGGCTATCCGTAGATGGAGCGCATGGTCCGGACCAGGGACTCAAGGCGCAGGTCGTAGGTGTGTTCAGCCAGGATGCGGGAACGCGCGGCCTCGGTAATCCTTGCGCGCTCGCCGTCGTGGCGAAGATAATGGCGAACAAGGTCGGCAATCTCGCCGGGCTCCTGATAACAGACAATCTCCCGGCCGGGCTCGAAAAGCGCTTCCATCTGCCGCCTGTGGTCAGTGAGCAGAAACCCGCCGCAAACCGGCACGTCGAAGACGCGCTGATTGACCGCGCCCTTCATCTGCTGGCTGGTGCAGTTGAAGTTGATGCGCGTGGCCGGATAAAATGCGGGCAGGTCGGCGTAGTAGTTGAGTTCGCGGTGATAGGTCCAGCCGTCCGGCGGCAGAATGTCATGCCAGCCCGGATCTCCGACCAGAAGCGGCTTGAAGGGCAGCAGCTCGCGCACGCGCTGCAGGCGGTACAGAAGTGTCGCCTGCCAGGTGATCAAAGTCTCGAAGGCAAGCCGGGCATCCACATCGGGCAGGGACCTGAAAGCCTCCACGTACATGGGCCGCTCCTCTTCCAGAAACCGAGCCACGGACAGGGCCCCGCTGAGCATGAAGGCGCGTCCGAGCTCCTCCAGATCGGCCAGAAGAACGGCGGGAAAATCATAGTGGCGCAGCTTGGCGTGCACCTTGTAAACCATAGAATTGCCGACAAAAGAGACATCGCGCAGCGGAGTCGTGTGCGGCGCGTAGGCAAAACGGTGCGGGTCCGTGGCCAGGGGCAGGTAGTGCACGCGCGAGAATCCCTGCGCCTTCAGGGACTCGATATTGTCCACATCCCAGGTGAAGAGCGTGACCCAGTCCGAAGCCAGATTCTCGTAAACGTAGAGGATGAGGTGCGGGTTGTCGACGAACCAGGACGCCAGGGGCAGCTCCATGCGCGCCAGAAGCGCCGTCAGGATGCCCTCCTTGTCCACGCCCAGATGATTGATGGTCAGCACGAAGTCGGGACGAAAGGCCAGGATTTCCGAGAGGATGGACTCCACGAATTCCTGGCTGCCCACCTCCTGGCTCGGGAGCTGCACCAGCGAGGTCGCGTAGCCAAGGCGGGCAAAGGCGGCCTCGAGCTCGCCCATCAGGAAGTAGGAACTGGTCAGCAGCAGCACTCGCGGGACGCCGGAGCGGAACTTGGGATAGCGCGCCTGGCTCCAGAAATCGACCTTGCGGCTCACTTCCAGGCGGTCGCCCAAATCGCGGTACATACCGGGTCGCAGGCGAACATAGAAAGGATCACGCACCGGGGCGAAAGGCAGGCCGCCGTGCCGGATCTGCCAGCGGGTCAGCTGGTCCAGGGCCGCGGCAGGATCAGCATCGGCGATCCAGAACACACGCGGGTCATCGCGCCATTTCTGCGGCACTCCGGTCAACGCGCCGATGGGCTCTTCGGCATCGACCACGGCCACCGGGCCCGCAGTTCTGTCCAGCACATCGGCAAGACCGACTCCCAGGCCCGCTCCCAAGAAAACAGGCAAAACGCCGCGGGCCGGAATTTCCGCCGCGCGACGCAATTCGTTCTCGGCCCCGCGCCTGCCACCCAGGTGCTGGACGCGGCCATCGCGCAGGATGCGCACGTCCACGGATCCGTCGGGCAAGCGGGCGGGTTCGGCGGTGTAGTCGATCTCGGCGGACATGGTTTCAGACCGTGCCGCTGGCCGCTTGTGGGAGGAGGAAAATCCGGATGAAGCCATGCATGCTGTGTCCTGTCAAAAAATGAACGTTCGCAAAACTGCTAGCAACATGCCTGCCAAAAAGAGACTAGAGTTCGTCGCTGTCCAGCCAGATCGTGACCGGCCCCCAGTTGACCAGGGACACGTCCATGTCCGCGCCGAATTCGCCCTCGGCCACATTCGGCCACTGCCGGCGCAGGTCGGCCACAAAAGACGTGTACAGGGCCAACGCGGCCTCTGGCGGAGCGGCTTTGGAAAAGGAGGGGCGGCGGCCCTTTTTGACGTCGGCATAGAGGGTGAACTGCGAAACCACCAGGATGCCGCCGCCGTGATCGGCCAGGCTCGCGTTGATGGGGCCGCCTGCGTCGGGAAAAAGCCGCAGGCCGAGGAGCTTCTGCATGAACCTGTTCCAGACGGGCCCGCCGGCCATGTCCGGAGTGTCGTTGCCGCCGAAGCCGAGCAGCACGACGATACCCGGTCCGATCTCGCCCACGGTGCAGCCCTGGACACGGACGCAGGCCGAGCGCACCCGCTGCAGGACCGCCCGCATCAGGCCGGTCCTTCCGAGTAATAGGCCCTGGAACTGGCTTTCTCCGAGACCATGACCTCGGCCAAACGGACCGGATACGGGGCCAGCAGGACTTTCATGCGCCGGAACACGAAGCGGGCCAGCAGCTCCGAAGAGGGATTCTGCTCGGCAAAATCCGGCAAGTCGTTCAGATGCCTGTGGTCGAGTTCGTCGGTGACCTCTTTCAGCAAACGCTTGAGCGCCTTGAAGTCCATCAGGATGCCAAGCTTTGGGTCGAGGCTCTCGCCGACCACGTCGACCTCGACGGTGAAATTGTGGCCGTGCATGTTCTCGCACTTGCCCTCGTAATGCCGCAGCTGATGCGAGGAGCTGAAATCCGAGCTCACCCGAAGCCGCCATTGCCCTTGTGTCATGCACACTCCCTTTAGGTTCGGACCAATCGCCATTGTTCGAATTCACGCCAAAATTCCGGGCACGGCGCCACCATGAAATCCGGCCCGAACTGGAGCCTGCACACGTATTCCCCGCGGCCGAGATCGACCTGCACCGGAGCCTGCCCCGGATAACGCGTGACGATCTCGCCCAGCCCGGCCCAGTCGGGGTCCTGCCCCTCGGCGCGCACGAAAAGGACCACCGGCTCCGTGCCCGATCCGACCACCTCCGAGAGCAGCTTGAAGGACTCGGCCAGAACCTTGGCTTTCTTGGGCCCGTCCTCGTTCTCCTCGTTCATGGAGTCGCGCTTGGCCACAACGCCGGTCATGAGCAGGGGCTCCTCGCAGGTCAGCAGCTCGCGGTAGGTCACGTACGGCTCCGAAAAGACGATGGCCTCGCCCGAACCGCTCAGGTCCTCGATGCCGCAAAAGGCCATGCGGTCACCCTTCTTGGTGTTGATGGTCTTCATCGACGTGACCAGGACCGGTATCTGCACCGGCGATTTTTCGGTGAGGTCCGCGCACTGGGCCAGGGTCGGGTAGCCCAGCCGCCTGATCTCCTGGCGGAAGGGCTGCAAGGGATGGCCGATGAGGAAAAACCCGAAGGCCTCCTTTTCCATGCGGCACTTCTCGTCATCCCCGAATTCAGGCAGCGCGGCCTCTTCGCCTTCGATGCCGAGCCCCGTCAGGTTGCAGGTGTTCTCCTCGACCATGCCCATGAACGAGAGCTGGCCGGAGGTTTTGCGCTTGGCCCGTTTCTGGGCCATGGCCTGGACCTTGTCGAGGCCCTCCAGCAACGCCCGGCGCGAGCACCCGAAACTGTCCATGGCGCCCGATTTGACGAGGGAATCGAGCACCCTCTTGTTGACCTTGCGCAGATTCACGCGCTGGCAGAAATCGAGCAGACTGGTGAAATCCCCGCCCTTTTCCCGCTCCTCCACGATGGACTCGACAGCCCCCTCGCCCACGCCCTTGATGCCGGAGAGGCCGTAGCGGATGGACTCTCCCTCGACGGTGAACTCGTTGTAGCTGCGGTTCACGTCCGGAGGCAGGACTTCGATGTCCATGTCCCGGCAGGCGCTGACATGAGCCAGGATCTTGTCGGTGTTGGACACTTCCGAGGTGATGATGGCGGCCATGAACTCGGCCGGATAATGGGCCTTCACGTAGGCCGTCTGATAGGAGATGACGGCGTAGGCGGCGCTGTGGGACTTGTTGAACCCGTAGCCCGCGAACTTCTCCATGAGGTCGAAGATGTATTCGGCCGCCTCCTGGGAAATGTTGTTCTCCCGCGCACCGTCCAGGAAACGGACCCGCTGCTTGGCCATCTCCGCCGGGTCCTTCTTGCCCATGGCCCGGCGCAGGTTGTCGCCTTCACCCAGGGAATACTTGGCCAGATCCGAAGCGATCTTCATGACCTGTTCCTGGTAGAGGATGACGCCGTATGTGTCCTCCAGGATGGGGTGGACCACGGGGGCCAACTCCTCGAACTCGTACTCGACCTTGCGCAGCCCGTGCTTGCGGCCGATGAAATCGTCAACCATGCCCGATTCCAGGGGACCAGGCCGGTACAGGGCCAGAAGCGCGATGATGTCCTCGAAGCAGGAGGGCTTGAGGCCGCGCAAGACCCGGCGCATGCCGTCGGATTCCAGCTGAAACACGCCGTCCGTCTCGCCACGGCACAGAAGTTCGAAGGTCTGCGGGTCGTCGAGGGGGAGTTTCTCAAGAACAGGCACGGGCTTGTTGTTCTTGCGAATGAGTTTGAGCGCATCGTCGATGACGGTCAGGGTTTTAAGGCCCAGAAAGTCGAACTTGATGAGCCCGATAAGCTCGACCTTCTTCATGTCGAGCTGGGTCACGACCTCCCCGTTCTTGCCCTTGTGCAGGGGCAGGTACTCGACCATGGGCTTCTGGGAGATGACGATGCCGGCGGCGTGGATGGACGAGTGCCGGGCCAGGCCCTCAAGGCGCCGGGCGACATCGTAGAGTTTTCTGTACTGCGGGTCGCTGTCGATGAGGGTGCGCAGCTCAGGCTCCTCGTCCAGGGCCTTGGTCAGGGTCATTTTCAGGTCTTCGGGGATGAGCTTGGCGATGCGGTCGGCGTCCTTGAGGCTGACATCAAGAGCCCGGGCCACATCGCGGATGGCGCCCTTGGCCTTCATGGTCCCAAAAGCCACGATCTGGGCCACGTGGTCGGCCCCGTATTTATCCGAGACGTAGCGGATGACCTCGTCGCGCCTGTTGTAGCAGAAATCCACGTCTATATCAGGCATGGACGCACGCTCCACGTTCAAAAACCTCTCAAAGAAGAGCGCGTAGCGGATGGGGTCCAGGTCCGTGATCCTGAGCGCGTACGAGACCAGCGATCCGGCAGCCGAACCTCGACCGGGACCGACCGGGATGTTCTGCGATTTCGCCCAGTTGATGAAGTCCTGAACGATCAGGAAATAGGCCGGAAAGCCCTTCTCGATGATGACGCTGAGTTCGAGTTCCAGGCGCTCGCGGTAAGCGGCCTCGTCCACCTCGTAAGGCAGGGCGGCGATGCGCTCCCTTAGCCCCTCTTCGGACAGGCGGCGAAATTCCTGGTCCAGGGTCACGCCCTCGGGCACGTCGTAGACCGGGAAGAAATGCTGCTTGAGCTTCAGTTCCACCTCGCACATGTCCGCAATGCGGCCCGCGTTTTCCACGGCCTCGGGACAGTTGGCGAAGGCGGCCTCCATCTCTTCGGGGGCCTTGTAGTAAAATTCGTTGGTGTCGAACTTGAGACGCTGCTTTTCCGATGCGATCTTGCCCGTGCCCACGCACAGGAGGATGTCGTGGGCCTCGTAGTCGTCCTTGTTCAGATAGTGGCAGTCGTTGGTGGCGACCAGAGGCAGGCCCGTCTCCCTGGCCAGCTCCATGAGCCTGTCGTTGACGACCTCCTGCTCTTTCAGGCCATTGGACTGCAACTCCAGATAGAAGCGGTCCGGAAAGATCTCCATGTATTCTTTGGCCTTGAGCAGGGCACTGTCGAAAGTGCCGTGTCGCAGAGCATAAGGCACCTCGCCCTGCAGACAGGCCGAAAGGCAGATGAGGCCCTCGGAGTGGGCGCGCAGATATTTCTTGTCCACGCGGGGTTTGTAATAGAACCCCTCAAGAAAACCGGCGGACACAATCTTGACCAGGTTGTGGTAGCCGATGAGGTTCTGGGCCAGTAGAACCAGGTGAAAACGCTTCTTGTTCTCCCGCTCGTGCATGTCGTCGGCGATGTAGACTTCGCTGCCGATGATGGGCTTAATGCCGTGCTTCTTGGCTTCGAGATAGAAAGGCACGGAACCGAAGAGATTGCCATGATCTGTGATGGCGGCCGAGGAAAAGCCGAAATCAACGGCCCGGGCGCACAGGTCCCTGAGGCGGATGGCGCCGTCAAGAAGGCTGTACTCGGAATGGCAATGCAGATGGGTAAAACCGCTCATGGTACTCTCAGGGAAACGAGGATTTCAAAAATCGGGGAAATGGAGACTAGAAAAGGCGCGGCTGAATTGCAAGCCGAGCTTCAAAGCAGAACGCCCGGACTGGCCGGGCGTTCTGGAATGGCATCGCACTCAGAGAATCACACGGATGCCCCGACCATCCTGGCCAGGCGCAGCAGCTGGTTGGTGAAGCCGGCCTCGTTGTCGTACCAGACGATGATCTTGACCATGGTTCCGTTAATGACCGAGGTGCACAGGCCGTCGACCACACCGCCGTAGATGCTGCCGACGTAGTCCATGGAAACGAGCGGAACCTCGGTGTAGCCCATGGCCCCGCCTTCGGGTCCGCTGGCCGCGGCCTTCAGGATCGCGTTGACCTCGGCCGCCGTGGTCGGCTTCTCCACTTCCACGACCAGGTCCACCAGGGACACGTTGGGCGTGGGCACACGCACGGCCATGCCGTCGAGCTTGCCCGCCAGGGCCGGGATGACCAGGCTCACTGCCTTGGCCGCGCCCGTGGTCGTGGGCAGCATGTTCATGGCCCCGGCACGCCCGCGACGGATGTCCTTGTGGGTGCCGTCGAGCATGCGCTGGCTCATGGTGTAAGAGTGAATGGTGGTCATGAGCCCGTGCTTGATGCCGAAAGTGTCGTTCAGCGCCTTGGCCGCAGGAGCCAGACAGTTGGTGGTGCAGGAGGCGTTGGAGATGATCAGGTGTTCGGCCGGGTTGTAGAGCCCGTCATTGACGCCCATGACCACGGTGAGATCGGCGTCTTTGCAGGGGGCGGAGATGAGCACCTTTTTTGCTCCGGCCGCCAGATGCTTCTTGCAGTTTTCACGATCATTGAACTTGCCCGTGGACTCTACGAGAATGTCGACACCCTTCCAGTCCCAGGCGTCCGGAGCGTTGCGGGTGACCAGCACCTGCTTGCCGTTCAGCAGAAATCCCTGTTCGTTGGGCTCGACATCACCGGCAAAAGTGCCGTGAACCGAGTCGTATTTGAGCAGATACGCAAGAGATGCGTTGTCGCCGCGGGCGTTTACGCAGACCAGCTGCACATCCTGGTTTCCGGCCAGGATGCGTGCGAGGTAGCGCCCGATGCGACCAAAACCATTGAGTGCGATTTTGACAGCCATATTCTTTTCCTCTTAGATTTTATTGGATGAACCCAGAACGTTCCTGATCTTGTGTGCCACCATGTCCCGCACTGCGTCCCTGGCCACCAGCAGATACTGGCGCGGATCGAAATGGGAAGGATTGTCGGCCAGATACTTGCGGATGGTGGCGGTCATGGCCAGACGGATATCGGTGTCGATATTGATCTTGCACACGGCCGAGGCAGCCGCCTTGCGCAGCAGGTCTTCGGGCACGCCCTTGGCCCCGGCGATCTTGGCGCCGTACTGGTTGGCCATGTCCACAAATTCCTGGGGCACGGACGACGCGCCGTGCAGCACGATGGGGTAACCGGGCAGCAGGGCCTTGATCTTCTCCAAACGATCGAAGTCGAGCTTGGCCTCACCGGCAAACTTGTAGGCCCCGTGACTGGTGCCGATGGCAATGGCCAGGGAGTCGCAACCCGTGCGGCCGACAAACTCCGCTGCCTGATCCGGGTTGGTGTACACGCTGTGCTCCACATCCACGTCGTCCTCCACGCCTGCGAGCTGTCCGAGCTCCGCCTCGACCCAGACGCCACGATCGTGGGCATAGGCCACGACCTGTTTGGTCAGGGCGATGTTTTCCTCGAAGGACAGGTGCGAACCGTCGATCATGACGGAAGTGAAGCCGCCGTCGATGACTTCCTTGCAAATTTCGAAATTCTGGCCATGGTCGAGGTGCAGGCAGACCGGCAGATCATTGTCGGCCAGGGCGGCCTCCATGAGCTTGATGATGTACCCCTGTCCGGCGTAGCGGCGGGCGCCGGCGGAAACCTGCAGGATGAGAGGGGATTTCTCGAGGTTTCCGGCCTCCATGATACCCTGGATGATCTCCATGTTGTTCACGTTGAAACCACCGACGGCAAAGCCTTCGGCGTAACCTCGGGCAAACATTTCCTTGGGTGTGGTCAGGGGCATGATCGTCTCCTTGAAAGGCGGTTATTCGTTCTTGGCCAGATGCCGGGTCAATGCTTCCAGATATCCGGCATGAGTCAGATCAAAAGTCAAAGGGGTGGCGGTGATGTAACCTCGACTCAGATATCCCCGATCCGATTCGGGCTCCACATTTTCCGGCGGGATGATCCCGCACAGCCAGTAATATGGATTTCCCCTGGGATCGTTTCTCTCGTCGTACCAGTCCCGGTAGGTGGACGAGGTCTGACTGCAGACCTTGAGCCCCTTGGCGTTTTCAAACGGCCCGGCGGGAAAATTCAGATTCAGCACGCAATGACGGGGAAAGGAAGTCCAGAATTCCCCGTCAAGCATCCGCACCGCGTATTCGGCCTGTGCGGAAAGCTCTTCAGGATGAAAATCGTCCACGGACACCGCCATGGCCGGGATGCCCGCCAGGGCCCCTTCGGTGGCCGCGGATACCGTGCCCGAATAGAGCACGTCCACTCCCACGTTGGCGCCTGAGTTGATTCCCGACACGATCATGTCCGGGCGCCTTGGCAGCAGGTGGCTCAATGCCAGCTTGACGCAATCCGCCGGAGTGCCGGAAATGCCAAGGCCGGAAAACCCCGTTTCCTCCACCTGCTTGACCCTCAGTGGAGAAAACAGGGTCACCGAATGCCCTACCGCGCTCTGCTCGGTCATGGGTGCGGCCACGTGCACCCTGTGTCCGGCCTTGATCAAGGCGCCGTAAAAGGCGCGCAGTCCTACTGCTCTGATTCCGTCGTCATTTGTGAGGAGAATGTCCATTTTTCGGGTGCGTCCGGATAAAGTTTCTTGGCCTGACTGTGCCCAAGGGTCAGAGCCTTGACGTTCACGTCCAGGATCTTGGCCGGCAGGACCGATGCCAGGGCCTTTTTCACGTTGGCGAAATTCATGAACGGCAAAAAGTGACTGAGCGCCCCAAGACAGATTATGTTCATCGTCTGGGGCAGGCCGATCTTATCCCGGGCCATTGTCGTGAACGGCAGCCCCCAATAAATGTTGGAAGGAGTCTGGGTCACGAGCGAGGTATCCACCAACAGGAAGCCGGTGGGCTTCAGGTTGCGAAAATACAGGTTGCAGGCCTCCTGACTGAGAGCCACGAGCATGTCAAGATTCACGGGCTTTGGATAGCTGATTCTGTGTGAGCTTATGACCAGATCGGCCCGGCTCGCTCCGCCCCGGGCCTCGGGGCCGTAGCTCTGGGTCTGCGTGACGTGAAAGCCGTGATCTATGGCCAGCACCTGGCCCATGATCTTGCCCAGGGTCAGGATGCCCTGGCCGCCCGTGCCGGAAAGCCGTATTTCAAATCGATTCAGTTCGTGCTGCTTAGGCATTTCGCTGCTCCTGAAGCTTGTTGCGCAGTTCCTCATAACGCACTTCCAGACCCTGCCGCATCTCGTCCCTGAACACTCCGATGGGCGTGAACTTTCCCTTCTCTTCCGGGGCGAGCTGGGCATACCGATCAAGCTTGGCGGTGTTTTTCTTGTACCACTGGTACATGTCCACCACGGTCTTGAACTTGTTCTTGCGGCCATACTGGGTATGGCAGGGGGTCAGGATCTCGACCAGGTTGAAACCCGGTTTCTCCAGGGCGTCGCAGATGAGCCCGTCGAGCATGTTGGCGTGCAGCACCGTGCCGCGGGCCACGTAACTGGCGCCGCTGGCCATGGCCATGTCCACGATGTCGAAGCTGCGTTCGAGCTGACCGAAAGGCGACGTCGCGGAGACGGTCCCTTCGGGGCTGGTCGGGGAAGCCTGGCCGCCGGTCATGCCGTAGATATTGTTGTTCAGCACCAGCGCCGTCAAGCCAATGTTGCGCCTGGCCGCATGGATGAGATGGTTTCCGCCGATGGACATGGCGTCGCCGTCGCCCATGACCACGATGACCTTGAGCGCCGGGTTGGCCATCTTGATGCCCGTGGCGAAGGTCAGGGCCCGGCCGTGAGTGGTGTGCACGGTGTTGAAGTCAACGTACACGGCCATGCGCCCGGAGCAGCCGATGCCGGCCACGAGCACGACATCGTCCTTGGCGTAGCCCAGGCGATGCACACTGCGGATGAGGGAGCCGAGCACGATGCCGTGGCCGCAGCCCGCGCAGTAGACGTGGGGAAACTTCTTGTTGTGCCTGAGATAGTCGTGAATGAGTTGTGTTACCTGTGCCATGGTCACGCCTGCATGATATTTTTGAAGATTTCCGAGGGAGTGATGATCTGGCCGTCAACGCGGTTGTTGGTGATGACGTGGGTCAGGCCGTTGTTGACCCGCTTCACCTCGCGCGAGATCTGCCCCATGTTCATCTCCGGCACGATGAGCGCCTTGCACTGCCGCGCCAGGGATTGCACTGCCGTCTTGGGGAAGGGGAAGAGGGTTTTGAGCTTCAGCAGCCCGGCCTTGACCCCTCGTTCGCGGGCCATGTGCACGGCAAGCTCGGCCGAACGGGCCACGCAACCGTACGCCAAAACGACCACCTCCGCATCCTCGCAGCTGACCTCGTCGAAAAGCTGGATGTCGTAGAAGAACTGGTCGATCTTGCGGAACTGCCTGTGCATCAGCGCCTTGACCTCGTCGGGCTTCGACGTGGGGAATCCGTTCTGGTCGTGGGTCAGGCCCGTGACATGAAAACGGTACCCGGAACCGAGGGGCGGCAGGGCCGGAACCCCGCGCATGGTTTCCTCGTAGGAAACGTACCACTCCGGCGGCATGGAAGGGGTCACGCGGGCCAGGATCTCAAAATCCTCGGGACCGGGAATGGAGATCTTTTCCCGGGTGTGGGCCGTGATCTCGTCGAGCAGCAGGATGACGGGCGTGCGGTATTTTTCGGCGAAATTGAAGGCCACGACGGTCATTTCCAGGCATTCCTGAACGTCGCTGGCCGAAAGGACGATGATGGGATGGTCCCCGTGACAGCCCCAGCGGGCCTGCTGTACATCGCCTTGGGCCGGACTGGTCGGCAGGCCGGTGCTGGGCCCTCCGCGCATGACGTTGACCACGACCAGGGGCACCTCGGTCATGCACGCGTAGCCCAGATTCTCCTGCATGAGGGAAAAGCCCGGCCCGGAGGTGGCGGTCATGGCCTTGCGGCCGGCCAGGGACGCACCGATGATGGCGCCCATGCTGGCGATCTCGTCCTCCATCTGGATGAACACCCCGTCCTTGACCAGAGGCAGCCGCGCGGACATGACCTCGGCGATTTCCGTGGACGGGGTTATGGGGTAGCCCGCATAGAAGTTGCAACCAGCCAGGAGGGCTCCCTCGACCACCGCTTCATTGCCGAGTGCGAATATTTCCGTTCTCTTACGCTTTTTTGTCGCCATGTTCGTCTTCCCGGTTAGGTGTTCCAACATTTTCCTCCGGACCTGGGTCGGTGCCGGCAGACGGGTCCAGAGGCCCGCCCTTGGCGGCATCGAACGCGTCGGTCTTTCTGCGGCTGACCTCCTTGGGGGTAACGGAGATCGCGAAATCCGGGCAATGCAGCTCGCAGAATCCGCAATTCACGCAGTCTTCCTCACGCACCACATGTGCCTTGCCGTCCGGCCAGAGTTCGAGCACCTTGGACGGGCAAAAAGCCGCGCATATCCCACAGCCTTTACACCAATCCGGATAAATCGTCACCTTTGCTTGACCTTTCTTTTTGGACATAACCGCTCGATAAAGTGTTGGGGTTTCTTTCGTGGGTATGAAAAAAGGACACGCCCCGCCAATTCTGGTCGTCAATCCGGCCGGATACGTCCGGCCTCTTGCCAAAGTTGAAAACTTGCCTGTAGACGAAGTGGGAAACGAGCACGCGAAAGTCTTTTGAATATTGTGCAACTGCCCAATTATCTTAGAAAATATCGACATCGCCTTCGTTTGCGCCATTACCTCATGCATGCAGGAATAGCAACTTAATGAAGCACAAAAAAACATACGTACGCGATTTGGCTGAAGGAAATTCGATTTCCGAGGTGTTTGCCCTTTCCAAGGCCCAGCGCAAGGAAGCCAAGAACGGCCCCTACTGGCAACTGACCCTGACCGACCGTACCGGCAACATCGAGGCCAGAATCTGGTATCCCCAAAGTCAGCAATTCGAAGCCCTGCAGGCGGAGCAATTCGTGGCCGTAAGCGGCCAGGTGGCCTCTTTCAAGGACCAGCTGCAGATGAACGTCAACGACATGGGCGTCATCGACCCGCGCGAAGCGGGCCTGGACATGGCCGACTTCCTGCCTTCCTCAGCCATTCCCCCGGAGGAGCTTCTGCTGGAAATGGAAGAGTTCCTCGGCTCCGAGCTGACCTTCAAGCCATGGAAGGCCCTGTGCAAAAGCGTGCTGCACGACGAGCGCATCCGCACGTCCCTTTTGAGCGCGCCCGGAGCCAAGGCCATCCACCATGCCTACGCCGGAGGGCTCCTTGAGCACACCCTGGCCATCATGCGCATCTGCAGTTCCTTGTCCCGGCTCTATCCGGGGATCGACCGGGAGATCCTGCTCGTGGCCGCGCTTTTCCACGATCTGGGCAAGGCCTTCGAACTCTCGCACGGCATAAGCCGCGAATACACCGATGCCGGACGTTTGCTGGGGCACATCCAGATCGGGCTGGAGGTCCTGGAGCCTTTTCTGCGCAAGACCAAGGACCTTCCTGAAGAGCTGGCCATGCACCTGAAGCATCTCATCGTCGCACATCATGGCGAGCTGGCCTTTGGTTCTCCCTGTCTGCCCCAGACCGCGGAAGCCTTCGTCCTGCACTACGCGGACAATCTGGACGCCAAGATCAATACCGTGCATGGAGCTCTGACCGCCCCCGACGGCGAGGAAGTCAGCGGCTGGAGCGAATATCACCGCACCCTTGGTCGCTACCTGTACCAGCCCATGCGCACGCCGGTTGCGGCCAGGACAGCAGAACCGCAGCCCAAAACGCCCAAAAAAGCGGCGCCCAAATCCGAGGAATCGCCCCTTTTAAAGGCCATGGGCATCACCGCAACATCCGGCAACCAGTGAGGAGGAGGCATGTTTCTTACTTTTGAAGGCATGGAGGGCTGCGGAAAATCCACGCAGTGCAAAAAACTCATCGAACATTTCGTACGTCAGGGACACGATGTCCTGCACACTCTTGAGCCCGGCGGCAGCCGCCTGGGCAAGGAGCTCAGACGCATTCTGCTCGATCCCAAGAACAGCGACCTGTCCTCCACCAGCGAACTTTTTCTCTATCTGGCCGACCGCGCCCAGCACGTCTCCTCGGTCATCCGTCCGGCCATGGAAGACGGCCGGACCGTTATCTGCGACCGCTTCGCCGACTCCACAGTGGTCTATCAGGGCTACGGACGCGGCCTGGACCCGAGCCTCCTGCACCACCTGAACGACGTGGCCGTGCAAGGGCTCTGGCCGGACGTGACGATCCTGCTGGACGTGGAACCGGAAATCGGCCTCAAGCGCGCCCTGACCCGCAACATGCAGGACAACAAGGCCGCCACCGAGGGCCGCTTCGAAGCCGAAAGCATGGCCTTTCACACCCGCATCCGTGAAGGCTACCTGACTTGGGCCGCCCTGCATCGCGGCCGTTTTCTGGTCGTTGACGCGGGCCGGAATCCGGACGCCGTGTTCGAGTCCATCCTGCGCGGTCTGGAGGAGAAAGGCCTTGGCTAAGCCGGAAGTCACAGGCCTGATCCTGACCCTGAACGGAGCACGGCATCTGGGCGCATGTCTTGCGTCCCTCAGTTTCTGCGACCGGATCCTGGTCGTGGACTCGGGCAGCACGGACGCGACGGCGGACATCGCCGCCGCTCATGGTGCCCAGGTGCTGGTCAACCCCTGGCCCGGACCCAAAAAGCAGTTCGAGTTCGCCTTCGGACACATCGAGACCCCCTGGGTGGTCTCGCTGGACCAGGACGAGATCCTGTCCGACGAACTGCGGGCGTCCGTCATCCAGGCGCTGCAGGACCCGGGGAACACGAGCGCCTTTCTCTGCCCCCGCACCTCCTACTATTTCGACCGCTTCCTGCGCCACAGCGGCTGGTATCCGGACCTGCTGCCCCGCGTCTTCAGGCTGGCCGACACGGGAGTGCATGTCTCCGGGCCGCACTACGGGTTTGAAACGAAAGGAAAGACCCGGCGCCTGGCCGGAGACATCATCCACTACCCCTACGAAAACCTGAAGCAGCATGTGGAAAAGATCAACTACTACACGCAGATCGCCGCCGAAGAAATGCACGCCAAGGGAAAACGGGCGGGCGTGGCCACGGCAATGGGCCACGGACTGGCCAGATTCTTGAAGATCTATTTCTTCCGGCGGGGTTTTCTGGACGGCAAGGCAGGTTTCGTGCTGGCGATCAACTCATTCTTCTACGCCTTCCATAAGTATATCCGGCTGGCGGAACTCACTCTCAAGGACAAAAACGGGGCGTAGCAGTCTCACGACTTTCTTCCTTGCCGCGCCTGAATCCCGAGCATCGGAATACGGCCGTCAACCCTTCTCGTGGGGCCTGGCCATCCGCATGGGATCGACCAGGGTGTCGAAGGCCCCCCCGTCCAGATAGCCCAGTTCCAGGCAGGCCGCCTTCAGGGTTGTGCCCTCCACATGCGCCTTGTGCGCCACCTCGGCGGCCCTGTCGTAGCCGATGACCGGCGATAGGGCCGTGACCAGCATGAGCGAATTTCCCACATGGCTGGCGATGACCGCCTCGTCGGGCGCAAGACCCGTCAGCGCGTGGGCGGTGAAGCTTGCGCAGGCATCGGTCAGCAGGCGCATGGCTGTCAGCAGGTTGAAGATCATGACGGGCTTGAAGACATTGAGCTCGAAATTGCCCTGGGAACCGGCCATGCCCACCGCCGCGTCCAGCCCCATGACCTGCACCGCGACCATGGCCATGGCCTCGGACTGGGTCGGGTTGACCTTGCCGGGCATTATGGACGAGCCGGGCTCGTTGGCGGGCAGGATCAGCTCGCCCAGCCCCGCGCGCGGGCCCGAGGCCAGCCAGCGGATGTCGTTGGCGATCTTCATCAGCGACCCGGCCAGGGTTTTCATGGCTCCCGAAGCCATGACCACCGCGTCATGGGCCGAAAGGGCCGCGAAGAAATTCGGGGCAGGCACGAACGGCAGCCCCGTAAGTTCGGCAATCCGGTCCGTGGCCACCCGGGCGAAATCCGGGTGTGCGCCAAGGCCCGTGCCCACCGCCGTCCCTCCCAGGGCCAGCCGGCACAGATGCGGCAGACAGCCCCGCAGCCGCTCCAGATTGTCCTCCAGCAGGGCCGCATATCCCGAGAACTCCTGCCCCAGGGTCATGGGTACGGCGTCCTGCAAATGGGTGCGGCCGATCTTGACGATGCCGTCCCACTCCCCGGCCTTGCGCGCCAGTTCGTCATGCATGGCCGTCACGGCCGGAATCACCTCGCCCGTGAGCATGAGGGCCGATGCGATGTGCATGGCCGCCGGGAACGTGTCGTTGGACGACTGAGACATGTTGACGTGATCGTTGGGATGCACGGGCGTCTTGCTGCCGAGCACCCCGCCGAGCATCTCGATGGCCAGGTTCGCGACGACCTCGTTCACGTTCATGTTGGTTTGGGTGCCGCTGCCCGTCTGCCAGACATGCAGGGGAAAATGCCCGGCCAGCTTCCCGTCCGCGACTTTCCGGCAGGCTGCCATGATGGGTTCGGCCAGATGGGACGGCAGCTTGCCTAACTCCAGATTGGCCTGGGCCGAAGCGAGCTTCAGGATGCCGAAGGCGTGGATGATCTCCTGCGGCATGAGATCGCCGCCGATGCGGAAGTATTTCAGGGAACGCTGGGTCTGCGCGCCCCAGTAGCGATCCCCCGGCACCTCGATTGGTCCCATGCTGTCGGTCTCGATACGCATTTGCGCCATGCTCCCTTCCCCCTTTTCGAAGTTCAGATTTTCTTGATCACGTTCTGAAGAGGCTTCTTGCTTGGTCCCTGGGTCGGCCGCACGGGATGTCCCACGGGGATCACGGCCATGAATTCGCCCTTGGGCTCCTGCAGAAAAGCCAGGATCTCGTCCTTGATCAGATAGAGAATGCCAAGCCACACCGCGCCAAGACCCATGGACGTCGCGGCCAGCAGCAGATTCTCCACGGCCGCGGCCGAGCTCTGGATCTCCATGGTGCGAAAGAAATCAAAGGCCATCTCACGGTCGACATGAAAAAGCTCCGTGCCGTGACTGATCAGATCGCCGGTGTTGATCACGGCGATGGTCACCGGAGCCGAAGCGATGCTGCGCGCGGCCATGCGCAATAGCGACGAGGCCGGTTTCTGGAATGTCTTGGACGCCGAAGAGACCAGGTCAGCCAGATTGATTCTCGCCTCCCCTTCCAGAATGACAAATTTCCAGGACTGGCGGTTATGCGCGGAAGGAGCCTGGTTGGCGGCATCGAGCATGGCCATGAGCATATCCTCGGACAGGTCGCGCGGCGCGAACTGACGGATGCTGTGTCGGGCGTGGATAGTGGCCAGAGTTTCATTGTTCAGGTCATTCATGTATTCATCCTTTGTTTGACGGATCGCAAGGCGGATTGACTTTGGCATGACACCGGCGCACAAGCGGTGGCCGGGTACGCCGCCATCCATTTCAAATCCACTAGCTCCAACATGGCACGCAAGACAACCACTTCCACTCCCCGGCGCGGGGGGTCGCGCACATCCGCAAAAAAGCACGCCGCATCAAGAGGCCCGCTTCGCCGCGTCCTGCAGGCGGCCGGCTGGATCCTGCCGGGCATCGTGGTTGTCATCCTGATCTTTCGTTTCATTCCACCGCCCACCAGCGCCTTCATTATCACCTGCCAGGTGGAACGGCTGCTTGATCCGGCTTCCGGTCCCGCTGTGATGCACGAATGGACGCCCATGCGGCGCATTCCGGCGCACATGGCGCTGGCCGTGGTGGCGGCGGAGGATCAGAACTTCCCGAACCATTTCGGCTTCGACCTCGATGCCATCGCGCGAGCCGTGAAGCACAACAAAAAGAGCCAGAACGTCCGCGGGGCAAGCACCATCTCCCAGCAAACGGCCAAAAACCTTTTTCTGTGGTCCGGCCGCAGCTATGTCCGCAAGGCCCTGGAAGCCGGTCTCACGGTGCTGATCGAGCTTCTCTGGTCCAAGGAAAGAATTTTGGAAGTCTACCTGAATATCGCCCAGTTCGGTGACGGCACCTACGGAGTGGGGGCAGCGGCCAAGCGATTCTTCGGCAAGACTCCCGCCGGGTTGACCACCCGCGAGGCGGCGCTTCTGGCCTCGGTGCTGCCAAGCCCCGACAGATTTTCGCCCGCCCGCCCGTCCTCCTATCTGCGGCAAAGGGCGCAATGGGTGCAAACCCAGATGAGGCAGCTCGGACCAAACCATATTGAATGGCACTGAGTGTCAAAGAGGCCACGCATGTCCACCTTTCGCTTCGCCACGGGGAAAACAGCATGAACCCGGGCATTGTCGCCGCCATCGGAGCCTACGCCAGCTGGGGCATGCTGCCCATCTACTGGAAGCTTCTGGGCCACGTGCCCACCTCCCAGTTGCTCTGCCACCGCATAACGTGGTCTTTCGTGGTCCTGGCCATCTTTCTGGTCCTGACCCGGCGCATCGCGAGATTGCGCAGCAGCCTGAGTCCATCCGTATGGGGAAGCTATGTCCTGGCCAGCCTGCTCATCGGCGTGAACTGGTTCATTTATGTCTGGAGCGTCAACGCGGGCTATATCGTGGAGGCGAGCCTTGGATATTTCATAAACCCCCTGCTCTCGGTGCTGCTTGGGGTCTTCTTCATGCGCGAAAGGCTTCGACCCCTGCAATGGGCGCCTCTGGGGCTGGCGGCGGCGGGCGTGATCTATCTGACCTTCGATTACGGCCGCTTGCCCTGGATTGCCTTGACCCTGGCCATAACCTTCAGCCTCTACGGACTGGTCAAAAAAAAGGCGCCGCTGGGCGCTTTTGAAGGCCTGACCCTGGAGACGGGGCTGCTCCTTGCCCCCGCCCTGGCCTGGCTTGGCTGGAGCGAACTCTCGGGCACGGGAGCGTTCCTGCACGCCGAAGGCGGCTCGGACCTGCTGCTCATGGGCGCAGGCGTGGTCACCACCGCACCGCTGGTCATGTTTGCGGCCGCCGCGCACCGCATTCCCCTGTCCATGATCGGCATCCTGCAGTATATCGCGCCGACCATCCAGTTCCTGATCGGCGTCTTCATGTACCATGAACCCTTCTCCCGCACCCAGTTCACGGGCTTCGGCATGGTCTGGCTGGCGGTGCTGCTGTTCTGGCTGGAACGCTGGAGTTTTGGGCGAAAACTGCGTCACCCCGCGTGACAGAAACGCAGAAAAGCCGGTTAACCCGGCTTTTCTGCATCATTTCAAACCAAAATTACCCCTGCCGCAGGTTCAGGATTTGGCCAGAACCTGACGCACGGCACCGATCACATCACTCACATCCTCATCCGTCAGCTTTGCCGAAATGGGCAGGCTCACGGTCTGGCGACCGATATCACGCGCATGGGGATAATCCTGCGGCGACCACCCGAAGCGTTCCTGATAATAGGGATGCTCGGGGATGGAGAGATAGTGCACGCCGACTCCGATCTTGCGGGCCGTCATGGCCGTCAGGAAGGCATCGCGGCTGATTCCGGCCCGCTCTTCATCCACCATCACCGAGTAAAGGTGATATGCGTGCCGGGTATCCTCTTCAACCGGCGCGGGCAAAGTCAGCGGCAAATCCGACAGCTCTTCCATGTAGCGGGCCCAGATCGCCCCGCGCCGCTGCCAGTAGGGCTCGACCTTGTCGAGCTGGCGCAGACCCAGGGACGCCTGCAAGTCCATCATGTTGTATTTGAAACCGGCTTCGGTCACGAGGTAATGCTTGTAGCCCGAATCTCCAAAACGGTTCCAGGCGTCGCTGGACATGCCGTGCAAGGCCAGAACCTTGAGTCGGGCCGCATGCTCGGGTTTCCTGGCCAGAATGAGCCCGCCCTCGCCGGTGATGATGTTCTTGGTAACATAGAAACTGAAGCAACCGAAATCTCCGAAACACCCGGCCTTGCGCCCATGATATTCGGTTTCGATGGCATGGGCGCAGTCCTCGATGATCGTCAGGCCGTGGTCGTTCGCCAGAGCGCAGAGCGGATCCATGTCGCAGGCCCGGCCCGCGAAATGCACGGGCAGAATGGCTTTGGTGCGGGAGGTGATCCTGGCCTTCACGCTCTGGGGGTCGATATTCATGCTGCGGGGGTCCACGTCGGCAAGGACAGGAGTGGCTCCGGCATGGATGATGGCATTGACCGAGGCGCAAAAGGTCAGCGGGGTGGTGATGACCTCGTCGCCGGGACCGATCCCGGCAGCCAGGATGCTCAGATGCAGGGCGGCGGTGCAGGAATTGACGGCCACGGAATGCTCGGCATCCTTGTAGGCCGCAAAGCGCCGCTCGAACTCGGCCACCCGGGGACCGGTGCCGATCCAGCCGCTGCGCAGGCAGGAGACGACTTCTTCGATCTCATCCTCACTGATTCGTGGCGACCCGAAAACCAAAAATTTTTCGCGCATGATGTTCTCCCGCGATATGCCCCATCCCGGCGTGGACGGCGGGGCGATTAATCTTTATAGCATCCCAATCAAAGAGACGGCCAAGGGCTATCGCAACGCCCACGACATAGCAAGGAGGATCCATGCCTGACAAAGCCATCACGCTCTATGCATTAAGCACCTGCGTTCATTGCAAGAAAACAAAAGAGTACCTCGACGACTGCGGTGCGAAATACGACTGCGTCTTCGTCGACAAGCTCGAAGGCGATGAACGCAAGCAGATCATCGAGGCCATCAAGAAAATCAATCCCAAGCTTTCCTTTCCGACCTTGCTCGTGGACGAGGAAGCCATTGTCGGCTTCAAGCAGGATCAGATCAAGGAAGCCCTGGAGAGATGATGACTCCCGAAGAACTCTACGAGAAACTGCGGCCCCTGCAGGAAGCCAAAGGCTATTTCTTCAACAAGGACAAAGCCTTCGTTCTTGATCTCATGGAAAGCCTGCTGATCAACCGCGAGCGTTACGGCTACATGGCCTGCCCCTGCCGCCTGGCTTCAGGCAAGCGCGAACTGGATCAGGACATCCTCTGCCCCTGCGTTTACCGCGAACCGGATGTGGCCGAATTTGGAGCCTGTTATTGCGGACTCTACGTCTCCAAGGAAATCAACGAAGGCAGCATCCCCCTGGAGACCGTCCCCGAACGGCGCGACCCTGAAAAGCTGATGGCGGGCCTTCTTTTCGAAGAATGATCGAGATCGGCTGACGCCCATCCTGACGCGCCAGCCCCGGAGGGAGCCATGCGAGAACAGGTCGAGAAGGCGCTTGATACCGTGCGCCCCATTCTGCAAGCTGACGGCGGCTACGTTGAACTGGTGGACATCCTGCCCAGCGGCATCGTGCAGGTGCGCATGTCCGGAGCCTGCAAGGGGTGCCCCATGGCACAGATGACGCTCAAGAGCAGCATCGAGCGCGCCGTCAAGAAGATGGTTCCCGGCATCAAGTCCGTCGAAGCCGTCTAGCCGGGCCAGGCCGCCCGGC
Source organism: Deltaproteobacteria bacterium HGW-Deltaproteobacteria-18 (assembly GCA_002841885.1). Taxonomy (NCBI): domain Bacteria; class Deltaproteobacteria; species Deltaproteobacteria bacterium HGW-Deltaproteobacteria-18. The sequence continues at coordinate 79,294 of PHBE01000018.1, read as the reverse complement.
CGGGACCATCCGGCCGCAACTTTCCCACGCAACACTCATCCCGCGCCCGCCGGCCCAAAGCCCCGGGTTCGGAATCAGCCGGCGTTTTTTCGCCGTTTTTTCTGGAAGAGCAACATGACCCAAATAGTGACACGTTTCCCCCCCAGTCCCACTGGATATCTGCATATCGGAGGTGCCCGCACGGCGCTTTTCAACTACCTGTATGCCCGCCAGAGCGGAGGCAAGTTCATCCTGCGCATCGAGGACACGGATCAGGCCCGATCGACCCAGGAAATGACAGACGCCATCATCGACGCCATGCACTGGCTGGGCCTGGATTTTGATGAAGGCCCCTATTTCCAGAGCGAGCGCGGCGACCTCTACGGCAGCCATGTGGACAGGCTCGTGGAAACGGGCAAGGCCTACTACTGCTCCTGCACGCCCGAAGAAGTCGAAGAGATGCGCGAGACGGCCCGCGCTGCGGGACTCAAGCCCAAATACAACGGCAAGTGCCGGGAACTTGGCCTTGGGCCCGGACCTGGGCGCGTGGTCCGCTTCAAGACACCGCTGACGGGCAAGGTGATCTTTGACGACCTCATCAAGGGTCCCATCGCCTGGGACGTGCAGGAAATGGACGACTTCGTCATCCGCCGGGCGGACGGCTCCGCCATCTATCAGATGGCAGTGGTCGTGGACGACGTGCTCATGGGCGTGACCCATGTCCTGCGCGGCGACGACCACCAGAACAACACGCCCAAGCAGATCCTCATCTACGAGGCCCTGGGTGCAGCCCTGCCCAAATTCGGCCACGTGCCCATGATCCTCGGTCCCGACAAGAAAAAGATGAGCAAGCGCCACGGCGCGACCTCGGTCATGATGTACAAGGATCTCGGGTACCTGCCCGAAGCCATGCTCAGCTATCTGGTGCGGCTGGGCTGGTCTCATGGCGATGACGAACTCTTCACCATGGACGAGCTGCTGAAGAAATTCACTCTTGAGGGCCTTGGCAAATCCGCCTCGGTTTTCGACATGGACAAGCTCAACTGGACCAACAGCCACTTCATCAAGGTCGGCGATGTGCCGAGGCTCGCAGGATTGCTGGACGAAATGATCCGGCAGAACACGGACTTTGAACCAGCAAAGGACTACCTTGAGGCCATCGTGCCCCTCTTCCAGCCCAGAGCCAAGACTCTCAAGGAAATGGCCGAACAGGCGACCTTCTTCCTGCATGACGCCGGGAGCCTGCCTTATGCCGAAGCGGCGGTGACCAAGTTCCTCACCCCGGATACACGTGAGCATCTTGCGATCCTGGCTGAACGCATGGAAGCCCTTGCAGCCTTTGACCACAGCAGCCTGGAAGAGATGGTAAACGTCTATCTGGAAGAGACCGGCCTCAAGTTCAAGGCTCTGGCCCAGCCCATTCGCGTGGCCATCACCGGCACGACCATGAGCCCGGGCCTGTTCGAAACAATGGAAGTCCTCGGGCGCGAGCGCACCCTGGAACGCTTCCGCAAGGCCCTGACCCTGTAATCACGGCCCGGGCAACCGGGCCTTTTCATGACCTGCCGGGCGAGTCCATCTCGTCCATCTCGTCCAGAAGGTCCATCCCATGTACGACTACCAGCAAAACCAGATCTATACAGCCCAGGTGGCGGACGGCATCGAAGACCTGGCCCGAACCGAACTGCAGGAACTCGGGGCCACCGACTGCGCATGCGGCTTTCGCTACGTGCGCTTCAAGGCCTCACCCCAGGCGCTGTACCGCATCGCCTACCGCGCGCGGCTGATCTCCCGCGTCCTGGCTCCGCTTGTGCGCTTCGCCTGCCCGGCGGACCAGGATCTTTACAAGGCCGGCATGGCGATACGCTGGACCGACTTCCTGACGGCGGACCAGACTTTCGCCATCTTCGCCAATGTCTCAAAAAGCGCCATCGGCCATTCCCAGTATGCGGGACTCAAACTCAAGGACGCCGTTGCGGACTGGTTCCGGGATCACACCGGCATCAGGCCCAGCGTCGACCCCCGCGATCCCGACCTGTGGTTGCATCTGCACATCCACGAAGACGTGGGCACGATCAGCCTGGACGTCTCCGGCGGGTCCATGCACCGGCGCGGCTACCGCGTGCAGAGCGTCGAAGCGCCCATGAACGAGACCGTGGCGGCGGCGATAATCCGCATGAGCGAATGGGACGGCAAGTCTCCCCTCATCGACCCCCTGTGCGGCTCGGGGACCATTCTGTGCGAAGCATTCATGCACGCCACCAACCTTCCGTCCGGATTGCTGCGCCGCAAATTCGGCTTCAACCGGCTGCCCGATTTCAATCCCCGTCTGTGGGATCTGGAGCTCGCCGCCGAGACCACGGTGGAACTCGAGGCCGACCTGCGCGGCAGCGACATCGACGCCGTCGCGGTGGAAGCAACGCGGACCAACATGTCCATGCTGCCCGGCGGGGACGAGGTCATCGTCGGGCGCAGGGACTTTTTTGAGCGCGGCGACATGACAAACACTACCATCATTTGCAATCCACCCTACGGCATCCGCCTCGGCAAAAGCGAAGACATGGCCCCGTGGTTCAAAAAATTCGGGGACCACCTGAAACAACGTTGCGCCGGTTCCACCGCATACGTCTACTTCGGGGACAGGGCCTGGCTCAAGTGCATCGGCTTGAAGCCGCAGTGGAAAAAGCCCCTCAAGAACGGAGGCCTGGACGGCCGCCTGGCCAAGTTCGTCCTGTACTGATCGCACCGGCAAGTGAGCACACAATTTCGCGTCCTCCTGTTGACAGATTACTTTCATTGATTCACTTTGAACTACCTTCCAATTTCCACGGCCCGCCCACTTTAAAGGCAGGGACCGCGCCAGGATTGGCATCACGTTCTATACATTAAATAGGAGGCTTGTATGATCTTCGTGCTCCCGGATCTCCCCTACGCCAAGGACGCTTTAAGCCCATGCATCAGCGCCAAGACCTTTGACTTTCATCATGGCAAACACCACCAGCTCTACATCGACAACACCAACAAACTGATCGCGGGCACGGATTTCGAAGGACAGACACTGCGGGAAATAGTCATGGCCACGGCGGGCGACCCCTCCAAGGCTGGCATTTTCAACAACGCGGCCCAGGTCTGGAACCATTCCTTCTACTGGCGCTGCATGAAGGCCGGCGGTGGCGGAGCACCCACCGGAGCCGTGGCTGAAGGCATCAACAAGGCATTTGGCAACTACGAAAATTTCGCCAAGGCCTTCAAGGAAGCAGGCATGACTCAGTTCGGAAGCGGATGGGCCTGGCTGGTGGAAAAAGGCGGGAAGCTTGAGATCATGAAGACCGGCAACGCCGACACGCCCATGATCCACGGCGCCAAGGCACTGCTCACAGCAGACGTCTGGGAGCACGCCTATTACCTTGATTACCAGAACCGGCGGGCCGACTATCTGCAGGATTTTCTGGACAAGCTGATCAACTGGGAATTCGTAAACCAGCAGCTGGCCAAGTAGTACGGCAGGCAACAAAAAAGGCGACCTTAAGTCGCCTTTTTTGTTGAAAGAACAGGGAAGCCTAGTTGACTGCGGGCTTAGTCACGGCTCCAGAACGGATGCACTGGGTGCAAACCTTCATCCGCTTCACTTCGCCGGACTGCAGCTGTGCGCGGACAGCCTGAAGGTTGGGCATGAAGCGCCGCTTGGTCTTGTTGTTGGCATGGCTGACATTGTTGCCGACCTGAGGGCCCTTCCCACAAATATCGCAAACTTTTGACATAACGTCCTCCTAAAATAGTGCTTTGATATCTTAAGCTGTCATGGCCTGGCAGCTCCGAGACTTTCCGGCCGGCCATGAACATGATTTGCCGCCAGAGGAATTTGGACCCATATATCTGGACGCCGGGGATGGCAAGTAAAAATCCTTGACAGGAAAAAGAAACCCCATATACACGTCCCGTTTCGAGGTGCACACATGGTTGAACATTGGATTGGACTGACGAATCTCCCGGCACAAGGTCGGGAATTTTCATTTGACGACCAGGATGTCTGGAGGGAACTCTGGCAGGAGTTCCACTATGACATCGAGATCGTCACACCTCTTTCGGCCACGCTGAGCATCGTTCCCCAGCAGGACGGATACCTGATCCAGGGCCATCTTGGCGGCACCGTAAAAACCGTGTGCCACCGATGCCTGGAAGAGGCCGAAGTGGTCATCGATCACGACTTCGACTCCTTCGAAGCTCACGAAGACGTCGACCTGATCGAAGACGAACCCACCCACCTGCGCAACATCGACACAGGGTGGGAATTGGACTTGGCTGGCCTTTTGTGGGAAGAATTCCTGCTGGCCCTGCCCGAAAAAATACTTTGCGCCGACTCGTGTTTGGGGCTATGCCCGCAATGCGGAAAAAACAGGAACCTGGAATCATGCGCCTGCAGCAATCCCGACAGCCAATCACCCTTGGCCAGAGCGTTGCAAGGCCTTAAAATCAAAACCAATTAGATCGCTTTCAAGATAGAGGTGCCATCATGCCATTGCCCAAGAAGAAAACATCCAAGTCCAGAAGAAACATGCGTCGTTCCCATGACCACGTCGCCATCCCCAATGTCGTGTACTGCGAATGCGGCGAAGCGAGCCTGTCCCACTGCATCTGCCCCGGTTGCGGCAAATACAAGGGACGCCAGTACACCAAGGCTGCAGATGCCTAAAGACATCTGTCTCGCCGTGGACGCCATGGGGGGAGACTTCGGCCCGGAAATAAACATTCCGGGCTCCCTCGCGGCTGCCCGTGAGACGGGAGTCCGGCTCATCCTTGTGGGCGACGAACCGTCCATCCGCAAGGAATTGGAGAGGCACGCCCATGCGGACGTGCGTTTCGAAATCGTTCACACCACCCAGGTGGCCGGCATGGCGGAAAAGCCTTCGGATGTGCTCAGGCGCAAGAAGGACAGCTCCATGCAGGTGGCCTTTCGGCTTGTGCGCGAAGGCCGGGCCCACGGCGTGGTCACGGCCGGAAACTCCGGCGCGGCCCTGGCCTGCGGCATGTTCATCCTCGGCCGCATAAGCGGCGTGGACAGACCGGCGCTGGCTTCCATCTTGCCGACGCTCAAAAAGCCCATCGTGCTCATCGACGTGGGCGCCAATGCGGACTGCAAGCCATACAATCTGGTCCAGTTCGGCCTCATGGCCGAAGTGCTGGCCCGTTGCGTGCTGGACATCCCCAGTCCGAAAGTGGGCATTCTGAGCATCGGAGAGGAAGAAGGCAAAGGCAACAGCCTGACCAAGGACGCCTTTACCCTGCTCAAGGGATCTTCACTCAATTTTATCGGCAACGTCGAGGGACGTGACGTCTTCATCGGCGATACCGACGTCATCGTCTGCGACGGTTTCGTCGGCAACGTGGCCTTGAAGCTGAGCGAAGGACTGGGCTCGGCGTTGGCTTCCATGCTCAAGACGGAGCTCAAGAAGTCAATCTGGTCGCGTCTGGGAACGCTCATCGCCCTGCCCGCCTTCAAACGCTTCGCCAAAAAAATCGACTACGCCGAATACGGTGGCGCGCCCATTCTTGGCCTGAACGGCATCGCCATTGTCTGCCACGGCAAATCCAATGCGAGAGCCATCACCACCGCACTGCAGCAAGCCGCCATCTTCGTTGAGAAAAAGGCCAACGATTACCTCGTGGAGGGCCTTCACGCCAACACGGAACTGAGCCTCTTCTCCCGAACCGGCAAGGCCTCCGCCCTGAAGCAGGAAGCTGCGGGCCTTTAGCTTTGCAACTTGACGCAGCCCCCCTCAGGGGAATGTAGGAATCCGCTCATGTCTTCACCGTGCTTCATTTCGGGACTGGGTTTGCACCTGCCCCGGACAATTGTAACGAATTCGGACCTGGAACACCTCGTCGAGACCTCCGACGACTGGATTCGCACGCGCACCGGCATCGCAACACGATATTTCGCCCAGCCGGACGAGCCCTGTTCCGTCCTGGCCTACCACGCCGCATGCAAGGCCCTTGAAAACGCGGGAATGACCGCCCAGGACCTCACGCATATTTTTGTGGGCACTTTTTCGGGGGACTACAATCTCCCGACCACTTCCTGCCTGCTGCAGGACATGCTGGGCCTCAAGGGCATCCCGGCCTTCGATCTGGCCGCGGCCTGCTCCGGCTTTCTGTATTGCCTCGAGACGGCCCGGGCCTATGCCTGCATGTATCCCGACGCCAGAATCCTGATCGTCGGCAGTGAGGTGACCACCTCACGACTCAACTTTGAAGACCGTACCACCTGCGTACTCTTCGGCGACGGGGCAGGAGCGGCCATCGTCACAGGACAGGGTAATCCCGGCAAAATCAAGGTCCTCGACGCCATGCTCAAAGCCGACGGTTCCGTAGGCAACCTGCTGACCATCCACGGCGGCGGCTCGGCCTGCAAGCCGGTGCTCGGCCAGACCGTCGGACCGGAATATTTTGTCGAGATGAACGGACGCGACGTCTTCAAGCACGCCGTGCGCTGCATGGTTGAAATTTCCGGGAATCTGCTGGAGCGAAACGGGCTGACCACCGACGACATCGATCTCATCATCCCTCATCAGGCCAATATCCGAATCATCGAGGCCATCGGCAAGAAATTGGACGTGGGCTCCGATAAAATCTACGTCAATGTGGACCGGATAGGTAACACCTCGGCGGCCTCCATCCCCATCGCACTGACCGAAGCTGTGGCCAGCGGCCGCATCCAGCCCGGAATGAAGGTCCTGCTCACCGCCTTTGGCGGCGGATTTACCTGGGCATCGGCCTTGTTGCAATTTTAGTGGTCATTGAGTAACCACTCAATTCGCACTTTTCAAGCAAACCACGAGGTCAATCATGAGCGAACTGGTCAGGACCGCCCTGGTCACCGGCGGCACAAGAGGGATCGGCAAGGCGATCGTAAAAAAACTTGCAGGCTTGGGGTACCAGGTTTATTTCACATACGTGAGCAGACCGGAACTCGCCGAAGCCGTATGCGCCGAAGTATCGGCTGATGGCGGGGCGGCCCGGGGCTTTCTGCTTGACGCCAGCGACTGGGACGCCGTAGCCGATTTTTTTGCTGCCGAGATCAAGGACAAGGTCAGCCTTGAGCTTCTGGTCAACAACGCAGGCATCACCAAGGACGGCCTGATCATGCGCATGAAGCGCGAGCAGTGGGAACAGGTGATCCAGATCAACCTGACCGGAGCCTTCGTCTGCCTGCAACAGGCGGCCAAGATCATGCTCAAGCAGCGCAAAGGACGCATCGTCAATATTTCCTCTGTCGTGGGGCAGATGGGCAATGCCGGGCAAGCCAACTACTGCGCATCCAAGGCCGGCCTCATCGGGCTGACCAAGGCTGCGGCACTTGAGCTTGGTTCGCGCGGCATCACCGTCAACGCCATCGCGCCGGGGTTCATCGAGACCGACATGACTGAAACTCTCCCCCAGGACGTGCGGGAAAAATATCTCGAACGCATTCCTCTGGGACGCCTCGGTTCGGCGCAAACCATCGCCGACGCCGTGGCCTATCTTGCATCCGACCAGGCTGAATACATCACCGGTCAGGTGCTCGGAATCAATGGCGGCATGTATCTGTAGCCTGATTCCACATTACGTACGAATACACACTTTGGAGGATGAAAATGTCTATTGAAGAAAAAGTCAAAGAACTGGTGGTCGAGCAGCTGGGCGTTTCCGCGGAAGAAGTAAAGCTTGAGTCCTCCTTTGTGGAGTCCCTGGGCGCCGACTCCCTGGACCTGACCGAACTGATCATGGCCATGGAAGAGGAATTCGACATCGAGATCGATGACGAAGACGCACAGAAGATCGCCACCGTCCAGGACGCCATCAATTATATCAAGTCCAAGTCCTAGGACCCGTATCGTCGCCATGACACGGTACCCCGGTCCGTCTGGGGTACCTTTTTTTTCATGCACAGCCGGGTGGAATTGTCCGCCGGGCAAGTCCTAACTTTTCGAGAAGATCATGATTGGAAAACGCGTTGTCGTTACAGGCCTTGCGGCCATGACCCCCATTGGCAATTCCCTGCAGGAAAGCTGGGCCAACCTTGTCGGCGGAGTCTGCGGCATTGGTCCCATCACCCTCTTTGACTGTTCCGAATTCGACACGAAGATCGCAGGGGAACTGAAAAATTTCAATCCGACCGATTATGTCGGGGTCAAGGATGCCAAGCGAATGGACCGCTTTGTCCAGATCGCCGTGGCCGCCGGCAAGCAGCTCATGGAAGACTGCGGTCTGACCATGGACGAAGCCACGGCCCCGGAAGTGGGCGTGCTCTTGGGCTGCGGTCTTGGCGGCCTGTCAACCATCGAGGAATTCCACAGCAAGCTGCTCAAATCCGGACCAGGCAGGATTTCGCCCTTTTACATTCCCATGCTCATCGCGAACATGGCTTCGGGTCAGATTTCCATCCACACCGGCGCCAAAGGCCCGAATCTGGTCACCACATCGGCCTGCGCCTCGGCCACCCACGCCATCGGCTACGCGTATTCCGACATCAAGCTCGGCCGGGTCAAGGCCTGCATCACCGGCGGAGTGGAGTCGACCATCACGCCCATGGGCGTGTCCGGTTTCATTGCCATGAAGGCCCTGTCCACCCGCAACGACGAACCGCAAAAGGCCAGCCGCCCCTTTGACGCCGACCGCACAGGCTTTGTCATCGGCGAAGGCGCGGGCCTGCTCATGCTCGAAGAGCTGGAGCACGCCAAGGCACGCGGAGCAAAAATCTATGCCGAAGTCGTCGGCTACGGAGCTTCCGGAGACGCGTATCACATCGCCGCTCCCGAAGAATCGGGCACGGGCATGGCCCAGGCCATGAAGTGCGCCCTGCGGGACGCCGAACTGGCCCCCGAACAGGTCACCTTCGTCAATGCGCACGGCACCTCGACCAAACTCAACGACAAGACCGAAACCAAAGCCATCAAGTCCGTCTTCGGCGATCACGCCTACAAGATGCCCATCACCGCCAACAAGAGCATGATCGGACACCTGCTGGGCGCTGCCGGCGGTGCCGAGGCTGTATTCACGGCCATGAGCCTGACCTCGGGCATTGTCCCCGGAACAATCAATCAGGACACTCCGGACCCGGACTGCGATCTGGACTACACTCCGGGCGCCAGCAGGGAAATGGAGCTGGAATACGGCATCAGCAACTCGTTCGGATTCGGCGGCACCAATGCCTCCATAATCCTGCGCAGTTTCAAATAACGACTTGCCGCCGCCGCGCGGCTCAACAGAGTGGAGATACCGCCATGGACGAACTCACCCGCCAGGATCCGCAGATAGCAAAGGCAATCCAGCTGGAGACCAACCGCCAGATCACCAAACTCGAGCTCATTGCCTCGGAGAACTTCACCTCCCTTGCGGTCCGCGCCGCCATGGGCAGCGTCATGACCCACAAGTACGCCGAAGGCTACCCGGGCAAACGCTATTACGGCGGCTGCGAGTTCGTGGACATGGCCGAAAACCTGGCCATGGAGCGGGCGCGCCAGCTTTTCGGGGCCGAGTACGCCAACGTCCAGCCCCATTCGGGTTCCCAGGCCAACATGGGCGCCTATTTCGCCGTCATCGAACCCGGCGACACCATCCTGGGCATGAACCTGTCCCACGGCGGTCACCTGACTCATGGCAGCCCGGTCAATTTCTCGGGCCGCCTGTTCAAGACCGCCTTTTACGGGGTGGAAAAGGAAACCGGCCAGATCAACTATGACGAGGTCGAAGCCCTGGCCAAGCAGCATCAGCCCAAGCTGATCATCGCCGGTGCCAGCGCCTACCCGCGCACCCTCGATTTTGCCCGCTTCCGCGCCATCGCCGATAGCGTCGGGGCCAAGCTGCTGGTCGACATGGCCCATATCGCGGGGCTCGTGGCCACGAATCTGCACCCCTCGCCCATAAAACACGCGCACTACACAACGACGACCACGCACAAGACCCTGCGCGGACCTCGCGGCGGCATGATCCTGAGTTCAGAGGAATTCGGCAAGACCCTCAACTCCCAGATCTTCCCCGGCATCCAGGGCGGACCGCTCATGCACGTCATCGCGGCCAAGGCCGTGGCATTCGCCGAGGCCCTGCGCCCCGAGTTCAGGGAATACCAGCAGCAGGTTCTCGACAACGCCGTCACCCTGGCCAAGGAACTGACCGACGCAGGCTATCACCTGGTTTCCGGAGGCACGGACAACCACCTCATGCTGGTGGACCTGACCGCCCAGGACATCACCGGCAAGGACGCCGAGATCGGCCTGGACAAGGGCGGCATCACCGTCAACAAGAACACCGTGCCCTTCGAGACCCGCTCGCCCTTTGTCACCTCCGGAGTCCGCCTGGGCACGCCGGCCTTGACCACGCGCGGCATGAAGAGCGGCGACATGCGCAAGGTGGCCAAATGGATTGTAGCCATCCTCGAGAATCTGGACAACGAGTCCAGACTGACCGAGATTCGGCTTGAAGTGGAGAAATTCGCGGGCCAGTTCCCGCTTTTCGCCTGGTAGACCACGCTTTTTTCTACCGCCTTTCTCCAACCACAGGGCCAATTTGCGGGCCCTGTGGTTGATTCGTTTCCAAAGAGGTGACCATGGACAACCGCATCCCCTGGCCGGAATATTTCATGAGCATCGCCTACCTGGTGGCCGAGCGCTCCACCTGTTTGCGGCGAAAGGTCGGAGCCCTGGCCGTCAAGGACAAACGCATCCTGGCCACGGGCTACAACGGCGCGCCGGCAGGGCTGACCCACTGCCTTGAACTCGGCTGCATGCGCGAAAAGCTCGGCATCCCCTCCGGCCAGCGCCATGAACTCTGCCGCGCCCTGCATGCCGAACAGAACGTCATCATCCAGGCCGCCATCCACGGGGTGAGCATTGAAGGGGCCGACATCTTCTGCACGACCCAGCCGTGCATTCTCTGCGCAAAAATGCTCATCAACTGCCGTGTCAAAGCCATCTTTTTCGCCGAGGGCTACCCCGACGAGATGTCGCGGGAAATGCTGGAAGAAGCAAAAATCCCGTATACGCGACTGGAGAAGCCAGCCGATGCATGACGGAAGCGTGTTCATGGATCAGGCCATCCGACTGGCCGGACAGGGCCTTGGCCACACTGCGCCCAACCCCTGCGTCGGCGCGGTTCTGGTACGCGACCGCGAGGTTGTGGCCGAGGGCTGGCATACGGCCTGCGGACAGCCCCACGCCGAAGTCGAAGCCCTGCGCGACGCTCAGGCCAAGGGCGTCGATCCTCGCGGATGCACCCTCTACGTCACCCTCGAGCCATGCAACCACCATGGCAGGACGCCGCCCTGCACCCAGGCCATCCTGGAGGCCGGGATCGCGGAGGTGGTCATCGGCTGCCTCGACCCCAACCCTTCGGTGGCCGGTGGCGGAGCCGATCGCCTGCGGGACAGGGGCGTAAAAGTGCGCAGCGGACTTCGCGAACAGGAGTGCCGGGATCTCATCGCCGATTTTCTGGTCTGGCAGACCACTGCCCGGCCCTACTCCATCCTCAAGCTGGCTACCACCCTGGACGGCAAGATCGCCACCCGTGACGGACAGGCGGCCTGGATCTCGGGTGAAGCTTCGCGGCACGAAGTGCACCGGCTGCGGACCTGGTGCGGGGCGGTCATTGTCGGCGGGGGCACGTTTCGGGCCGACAACCCCATGCTTACCTGCAGGCTGCCCGAATACGACGGCCCGCAACCCCTGGCCGTGATCGTGTCCCGCGACCTGCCTGACCCAAGCCATGGATCTCATCTTCTGTCCGTCCGACCGGATCAGACCGTATTCTGGACAACAGAGGCTCAAAGTTGTTCCGAGCGGGCCAGGCTGCTCACGGACCTGGGCGTTACGGTCTGTGGCCTGCCTTTCCTGAAAACGGAACCCGAAGCCCTCGATCTTGGCGCCGGACTGCAACTGCTGCGCAGCGACAAGGGATGCCTTTACACCCTGACCGAGGGAGGCGGGCACCTGGCCGGATCCATGCAGCGACAGGGACTGGTCGATGAACTGCGCATCTTTCAGGCCATGAAGGTCCTGGGCGACGAAGAGGCCCGCTCGGCATTTGCCGGTCGCAAGGCCCTTTCCATGCAGGACTGCTGGGAATTTCGGCTCGTTGAGCAGGGATTTTTCGAAACCGATCTCTATCTCAGGCTGCGAGCAAAGGAGTAGGAATGTTCACAGGAATCATCCAGGGCCTTGGCCGGGTGGGGGCCATGGACCGGCGCGGCGGCGAGACCCGCTTCACGTTGCGACCCGACTTTGCCCTGACCGACTACGCCCTTGGCGAATCCATCGCCGTAAACGGGGTCTGCCTGACTGTGGAAACCTTCGGCGCGGGCTGGTTCACGGCATACGCTTCGGGCGAAACCATGTCCGTGACCAACCTTGGAGCGCTTGGCGTATCCTCGGCGGTCAATCTCGAACGTGCCCTGGCCGTGGGAGACCGCCTTGGCGGACACATCGTCTCCGGACATGTCGATTGCCTGGCAGAGGTCCTTTCCGTCCGTCAGGCCGGCCAGTCCCGTGTCTACCGCTTGGGCTTCCCTGCCCCATACTCGCCCCAGGTCATCCCCAAAGGTTCAGTGGCCCTGGACGGGATAAGCCTGACAGTCAACGATTGCGGTCAGGGTTTTTTGGAAGTAAACATCATCCCGGCCACGCAACGGGAGACAACCATTTCGGACTGGGCGCAGGGTCGGCGGATCAACATGGAGACCGATGTGATCGGCAAGTATGTGCAGCGCATGCTCGATCCCTGGAGCGAAGGTCGCGCCAAGGGCGCTCCATCGGCAATCACCCCCGATTTTCTGAAAGAACACGGATTTTAATCGCCACTCAAGTCCGATAGCCCATAAACGAGGAAAAACATGCACAAATGTTCGGCCGAAGAGGCCATCAAGGAAATAAAGGCCGGGAAGATGATCATCCTGGTCGACGACGAGGACCGGGAAAACGAAGGCGACCTGACCATCGCAGCAGAAATGGTCACGCCCGACGCCATCAATTTCATGGCCAAATACGGACGCGGCCTCATCTGTCTCGCCCTGGAACCCGCCCTGGTCGACAAGCTGGAACTGCCGCTCATGGCCCGGCGCAACACCTCCAAGTTCGGCACCAACTTCACCGTGTCCATCGAAGCCAAGCAGGGCGTGACCACGGGCATCTCAGCCCATGACCGGGCCCTGACCATCCAGACCGCCGTGGCCGACCAGACCACCCCCGAGGACCTGGCCACCCCCGGCCACATCTTCCCCCTGCGCGCCAAGCCGGGCGGAGTTCTGGTCCGCGCCGGACAGACCGAAGGGTCCGTGGACCTGGCCCGTCTGGCCGGGCTCAAGGGTGCGGCCGTCATCTGCGAGATCATGAACGACGACGGCACCATGTCGCGCATGCCCGACCTCAGGAAATTCGCCGAAGAGCATGACATGAAGATCGCCACCATCGCCGATCTCATCGCCTACCGCTCCCGCAAGGACTCCCTGGTCCGCCGCGTGGCCGAGGCGCGCATGCCCACCTGCTACGGCGAGTTCACCATCGTGGCCTACGAGAACGACATCGACGCACACACGCACATCGCCCTGGTCAAGGGAGAAATCTCCGAGGACAACCCCGTGCTGGTCCGGGTGCACAGCGAATGCCTGACCGGCGACGTGTTCGGCTCCATGCGCTGCGATTGCGGCAGCCAGCTGCAGCGGGCCATGCAGATCGTCAATGATGAAGGCTCTGGCGTCATCCTCTACATGCGTCAGGAAGGCCGCGGCATTGGCCTTGGCAACAAGATCAAGGCTTACCACCTGCAGGACGAAGGCCGTGACACCGTGGAGGCGAACCTGGAGCTCGGTTTCGCGCCCGATCTGCGCGATTACGGCCTGGGCGCGCAGATCCTGGTCGATCTGGGCGTGAAGCGCATGCGGCTCATGACCAACAACCCCAAGAAGATCATCGGTCTGGAGGGTTACGGTCTCAAGGTCGAAGAGCGGGTGTCCATCGAAATCCCGGCCTGCGACGACAACAAATGCTATCTGCACACCAAGCATTCCAAACTCGGCCATCTGTTGCAATTTGAAGCCGAAAACAAATAATTTTTTCAAGGGAGTAGACATGCTGCACGTCAAGACCATCGAAGGCCAGATGCAGGCCCAGGACCAGAAGTTCACGATTATTGCCAGCCGCTTCAACGACTTCATCGTCGACCGTCTCATCGGCGGGGCCGTGGATTATCTGCTTCGTCACGGAGCCACACGCGAAAACATCACCCTTATCCGTGTACCCGGGGCTTTCGAGATGCCTCTGGTAGCCCAGAAAGTCGCGAAGAGCGGCAAGGCCGACGCCATCATCTGCGTGGGTGCGGTAATCCGGGGCGCCACCCCCCATTTCGACTTTGTCTGCAGCGAGGCCACCAAGGGTATCGCCCACGTGTCCATGGACACCGGCATTCCCATCGGCTTTGGCCTCCTGACCACGGACACCCTGGAACAGTCCATCGAACGCGCCGGCAGCAAGGGCGGGAACAAGGGTGTCGAAGCCGCCTCCGCGGCCCTGGAAACCCTGCGCGTTCTGCAGCAGATCTAGGGGAAATACGTGACTCACAACCGTCGGCATCAACGCCGCTTCGCCTTTCAGGTCATCTATTCGCTGGTTTTCGGCCGGGAAATGTCCAAGGACTCCCTCATAAAGTCCTTCGACAATTTCTGGACCGAAGAGGAATTCGACATGGAGCGCCAGGATTCCTACGCCTGGACTCTGGTCGAGGGTGTATTCGACAATTACGACAGCATCGACGAGATCATCACCAAGCACTCGCAGCACTGGAAACTCAATCGCATCGCCAAGGTTGAGCTGACCATCCTGCGACTCTCCCTCTTCGAGATGCTCTACTGCCCCGACATCCCCATCAAGGTGGCCATGAACGAGGCCATCGAGCTGGCCAAGGATTTCGGGGATGACAACTCCAAGACCTTTGTCAACGGAGTCCTCGACGCCGCGGCCAAGGGCGCCCAGCGTAACGAACACAAGACAATTCAGTCCGGCAACACGGAATCTTGAGGACAGCATGAGGCATTACGATTTCAAGCAGATCGAGGAAAAATGGCAACAGGCCTGGGAAGACCAGGCCTGTTTTCGAACCGACATGTCCCGGCACGGCGAAAAATACTATGTCCTTGAAATGTTTCCCTACCCGTCGGGGCGCATCCACATGGGACATGTGCGCAACTACTCCATCGGCGACGTGGTCGCCCGTTACAAGCGCATGCAGGGTTTCAACGTGTTCCACCCCATGGGCTGGGACGCCTTCGGCCTGCCTGCCGAAAACGCGGCCATCAAGAACAACACCCACCCCGCCAAGTGGACCTACGAAAACATCGCCTACATGCGCACCCAGCTCAAACGGCTGGGCTATTCCTACGACTGGGATCGGGAAATCGCGACCTGCCATCCCGGATATTACCGTTTCGAGCAGGAATTCTTCCTCAAGTTCCTGGAAAAAGGGCTGGTTTACCGCAAGAACGCGCCGGTCAACTGGTGTCCGAGCTGCCACACCGTACTGGCCAACGAGCAGGTCGAGGAAGGCCTGTGCTGGCGCTGCGATTCCGAGGTGCAGCAGAAGCAGCTGTCGCAGTGGTTCCTGCGCATCACCGACTACGCCGAGGAACTTCTGGCCGATCTGGACAAGCTGACCGAGGGCTGGCCCGAACGCGTGCTGACCATGCAGCGCAACTGGATCGGCAAAAGCATCGGCGCCGAGATTTCCTTCAAGGTCCAGGGCCTTGACGAAGAGATCCCCGTATTCACGACCCGCCCCGACACGCTCTTCGGCGCGACCTTCATGAGCCTGGCTCCGGAGCACCCCCTGGTGCAGAAGCTTGTCGCCGGAACCGCCCAGGAAGTCGCAGTAGGCGAATTCGTGGACCGCATCGCCAAGATGGACCGCATCGTCCGCACCGCCGATGACCTGGAAAAGGAAGGCGTCTTCACCGGACGGTACTGCATCAATCCCCTGAACGGTGTTGAGATGCCCATCTATGTGGCCAATTTCGTGCTCATGGGCTACGGCACGGGCGCGGTAATGGCCGTCCCGGCCCACGACCAGCGCGATTTCGAATTCGCGGCAAAATACAAGCTGCCGGTGCAGGTGGTCATAAACCCCAAGGACGCGAATCTTGATCCGGGGACCATGACCGAGGCCTATTCCGACCCCGGCATAATGACCAATTCGGGACAGTTCGACGGCATGGGCAACGAAGAAGCCAAGAAGGCCATAGTCGACATGCTCGCGGACCGGAATCTGGGCAAGCCCACGGTCAACTACCGTCTGCGCGACTGGAACATTTCCCGCCAGCGTTACTGGGGGGCACCCATCCCGGTCATCTATTGCGATGACTGCGGCATCGTGCCCGTACCGGCAAGCCAGCTCCCGGTGGAACTGCCCCTGGACGTCAAGGTCAACGCCGACGGGCGCTCTCCCCTGCCGGACTGCGAAAGCTTCGTGAACGTCACCTGCCCGACCTGCGGCAAGCCCGCCCGTCGCGAGACGGACACCATGGACACGTTCGTTGAATCATCCTGGTATTTCGCCCGCTACACCTCGGCCCGCAACGAGACTGTGGCCTTCGACCCGGCGGAGGTTGCCTACTGGATGCCCGTGGACCAGTACATCGGCGGAATCGAGCACGCCATCCTGCATCTTTTGTATTCGCGCTTTTTCGTCAAGGCGCTACGCGACGAAGGCTATCTCACCCACGACGAACCCTTCAAGAACCTGCTGACCCAGGGCATGGTTCTGCTGCACGGCTCCAAGATGTCCAAGTCCAAGGGCAACGTTGTGGACCCCGACGAGATGATCGCCAAGTACGGAGCGGACACCGTGCGGCTGTTCTGCCTTTTCGCCGCGCCACCGGAAAAGGATCTGGAATGGAACGACAAGGGCATCGAAGGATCGAGCCGCTTTCTGAACCGTCTCTGGCGTCTGGTGGACGAGCTTGATGACGTCCTCTCACCCGTCGGCACATGCGTAAACGTGGACGGGACCCTCGGCGAGGCTGAGGCCGAACTGCGACGCAAGGAGCACGACACCGTGCGCAGGGTGGAGCGAGACATCGAAAACAAGTTCCAGTTCAACACGGCCATCGCGGCCATGATGGAGCTGGTCAACACCCTCTACGCGACCAAGGACGACCTGCGCGGAAGCAAGCACGGCCCGCGCCTCCTGTCATCGGCCATCTCATCCCTGCTGGTGACCCTGTCCCCCATCGCCCCGCACGTCTGCGAAGAAGTCTGGGACCGCATGGGATACACCAGGACCCTGGCCGCGGAACCCTGGCCCGCGCACGACCCGGAAGCGCTCAAGACCAACGAGGTGACCGTGGTTCTGCAGGTCAACGGCAAGCTTCGCAGCCAGATAACGGTGGCGGCGGATGCGACCTCGGAAGAAATAGAGACTCAGGCCATGAACGATCAAAACGTCTCACGACACATCGAGGGCAAAACAATTGTCAAAACAATCGTCATTCCCGGAAAACTGGTTAACGTGGTTGTCAGGTAGCCTCATGTGGGCGGTGCTCTGCATCGCCCTGCTGCTACCCGCATGCGGATATCAGCTTACCGCCCGGGCACCGATTCAGCTGCCTCAGGACAGTACGCGCCTCTATCTGGACAAGGTCACCAATCCGACCACCGAGACATGGCTCGAACCCATGCTCAGGAGCAGCCTGCGCGACGAACTGACCCGCCGCGGCAACGTCACCTGGGTCAGCCGGGACGAGGCCGAGGCCACGGTCAACATCGACGTGCGCTCCTACAGCACCTCGGACTCCCTGAAAGGCCGTGATGACATAACTCTCAAGTCCGCGGCCAGCATCCAGATGGTGGTCACCTTTTTCAGCACCAAGACCAACGCCCTGATCTGGACCTCAGGTCCGATTGCGGCCTCCGAATCCTTCCGGGGCGTCAGCGAAACCCAGTCGAGTACGGGGGCCCTGCAGTCAACCAGCGCCAAGCGCGAAGCGACGCAGGACGCTGTTGATCTCGCAGTGCGCAAGGTGGCCGACCAGCTGGGCCAGAAGTTCTGATCCGGCCATGACCAGACAGGGCTTCTCCTTTCTCGTCTGCGCGGACCCTGAACTTCTGAAGGACCGTGTGGACGAACTCCTGGAAGGCCAGGGTTTCGCCGTTCGAACCTTCTGGGGCGACGAGGAACTCCCTGATCGCTTCTGGCAAACCCTGACCGTTCCCTCCATGATGGGCCCGCCCAACGCCGTGGTCCTGCGCCGGGCCCAGGACCAGAACGACGAGTTCTGGACCCGCATGGAAGCCCTGCTGGCCATGGCCAGACCTTCAGTGTGGCCCATGTTCTGTCTTGAAGGCGAGTGGAAATCCGGCAAGTCCAACGTGCCAAAGACCGTGAGCAAGGGCAGATACTGGGCCGCCGCGCAAAAACGAGGCTGGATCTGGGAACATCCCGGCCTCTCCCGCGCCACCATCGGCCAGGAGCTCGACCGTTTCGCCTCGCGCCACGGACTGAGCTACGCTCACGGCGTCAAGAAAATCCTGGCCGAATCCCTGCCGCTCAGCACCATCGCCCTGCGCAACGAACTTGAAAAAATCCTGCTCCTGTCAGGCCCGGAAAAATCGATCCAGCCCGAACACCTTGTGGCTCTCGATGCCGGGGAGGCTTTTGATCTGTTTGCCTTTCTGCGTTCCCTGCAGACGCCCGCCGGCCGCCAGCAGGCCTGGGACCGTCTCCTGAACGACCCGGCCATGGCTGGCGGAGACATGGTATTCCCGGTCTCCTCGCTCATGCTGCGCGAAGCCCGTCAGCTCTGGCAGCTTCTGCACGGGGAGGACGGCAAGGTTCAGCTCTACCCCAGCCTGAAGACGGAAAAGAAGCGCCTGGCCCAGCGTCTGGGACCGGTGCGCATCGGCCGCTTCTGGGATATCGTGCTGCAGGCCGACACGGACATCAAGACCGGAAGGCTAAAGCCCGCGCAGGCCATGGAGAACCTCGTCAAGGAAGCGCAGCGCCTGTGGTGAAAGAGGACGCAGCCCACTATCTGGGACACCGCGAACGTCTGCGCGAACGCCTGGACAATGATCCCCGGGCCTTGTCCGATTACGAAGTGCTCGAATTGCTGCTGACCTATGCCCTGCCCCGCAAGGACACCAAGCCCATCGCCAAGGAAATGATCTCCCGCTTCG
The DNA here is from genome assembly GCA_002841885.1 of Deltaproteobacteria bacterium HGW-Deltaproteobacteria-18. Lineage (NCBI taxonomy): Bacteria > Deltaproteobacteria > Deltaproteobacteria bacterium HGW-Deltaproteobacteria-18. Next base: position 60,125 of record PHBE01000018.1, on the reverse strand, counting down.
GGTCCCTTGGAGACGCGCTGCTCGCGGATCCCGGACGCATCGCCGAAATCGCCGGCCTTGGCGAAGGCGCGGCCAGATTCTGGCGGACCCTGCACGAATGCCGCGCGCGCCAGGCGTGCGGCTCGATAGCCCGCAGGGAAAAGTTCTCATCTCCGGAGCAGGTTAGGGACATGGTCTGCGCTCGCCTGGGGCACCTCACCAAGGAGGAGTTCTGGGTCATCCTCGTCGACAACCAAAACAGGCTCATCTCCTTCGAACGCATCTTTCAGGGCACCGTGGACCAGACCGCGGCCTACCCGCGCGAAATCCTCGAACTGGCCCTGCGACACCATGCCGGCGGGCTGATACTGGTTCACAACCATCCTGGGGGAAACCCCGCCCCCTCCTTGCAGGACAAGGCCCTGACCGAGACCATCGCCCGCCTGGCGGATGACCTTGGCCTGCGCCTCCTCGACCACATTGTGGTCACTGCCGAGACCTATTCCAGCTTCCGCGCCCAAGGCTTGCTCTGATTTTTTATTCCCAAATGGGAAAAAATCCATTTTTTTTCTTGCCTGAGGCTCCAGGAGCCTTATAATTGACTGAATTTGCTTTTCGCGGCTAGAAATTACGCGAATACAACACCACGAGGAGACTTTCATGAGCGACGAAAAATCGTTTTCCCCGGAAAAAAACGAACTTCAGGGCGAAAATTCCAATACAGCCAGCGCCGACAGCTCCGTTCAGGAAGCGGAAATCCCGACCACCATGCCTCTTTTGGCGGTCAGGGACATTGTCGTCTTCAATTACATGATCCTGCCCCTGTTCGTTGGACGTGAAAAGAGCGTTCAGGCTGTGGACGCGGCGCTCAATGGCAGCCGGTACATCTTCATCAGCACCCAAAAGGACGAGGGAGTGGATGATCCTTCTCCCGAAGATCTCTACGCAACCGGCACAGTGGCCATGATCATGCGCATGCTCAAGATGCCCGACGGCCGCCTTAAAGTACTGGTGCAGGGGCTGACGCGCGCCAGAATCACCGAATTTGTCCAGCACGACCCCTTCGACATGGTCAAGATCGAAACCATCGACGAGCTCGTGGTTGAAAATCCCGGCCCCGAAGAGGAAGCCCTGCTGCGCTCGGTCAAGGAACAGAGCGAAAAAATCCTGACCCTGCGCGGCATCGACGCCGGCGAGATCATGAATGTGCTCAACGCCGTGAACGAGCATGGCCGCCTGGCCGATCTCGTGGCATCGAACCTGCGCATGAAGTCCTCCGAAGCCCAGCGCATCCTTGAGAGTCATGATCCCATCGAGCGCCTGAATCTGGTCAACTCGCAACTGGTCAAGGAAGTGGAAGTGGCCTCCATGCAGGCCAAGATTCAGAGCATGGCCAAGGAAGGGATGGATAAGGCCCAGCGCGAATACTTCCTGCGCGAGCAGCTGAAGGCCATCCGCCGCGAGCTTGGCGACAAGGGCGGCGAAGGCGAGGAGATGGAGGAACTCAGAAAAACCCTGAACTCCATAGGCCTGCCCAAGAAGGTGAAAAAAGAGGCCGACAAGCAGCTCTCGCGCCTTGAGTCCATGCACCCGGACAGCTCGGAAGCGACCATCCTGCGCACCTATATCGACTGGCTCATCGATCTGCCCTGGAAAAAGACATCAAAAGACCGGCTCGACATCAAAGAGGCCGCCAAGATCCTGCATGAGGACCACTACAACCTGGAGAAGGTCAAGGAGCGCATCCTCGAATACCTGAGCGTACGCAAACTCAACCCGTCCATGAAGGGCCCGATCCTGTGCTTCGTCGGCCCTCCCGGCGTGGGCAAGACATCCCTTGGCAAGTCCATCGCCAGATCCCTCGGACGTAAATTCGTGCGCATGTCGCTGGGCGGAATGCGTGACGAGGCCGAAATCCGAGGACATCGCCGCACCTACATCGGCGCCATGCCTGGCCGTATCATCCAGTCCATGAAGGATGCCGGGACGGTCAACCCAGTCATCATGCTCGACGAAATCGACAAGCTCGGCAACGATTTCCGGGGCGATCCATCCTCGGCGCTGCTGGAGGTGCTCGACCCGGAACAGAACAACTCCTTTACGGATCATTACCTGAACGTGCCCTACGATCTGTCCAAGGTCATGTTCATCTGCACGGCCAACATGCTCGATACCATCCCCTCGGCGCTCCTGGACCGCATGGAAGTGATCCGCATTCCCGGTTACACCGAGCAGGAAAAGACCATCATCGCGAGGCGTTATCTCTTGACCAGACAGATCAAGGAAAACGGCCTCACCAATGATACCCTGATCATCTCCGACGCGGTTCTGGCCGAAATCATCAGAGGCTACACGCGCGAGGCGGGCTTGCGCAACCTGGAACGGGAGATCGGCTCCATCTGCCGAAAATACGCCCGCCGGGTGGCCGAAGGCAAGAAGGGACCATTCCGCGTGACCACCTCGGCGCTCACCAAACTCCTGGGACAGCCCAAATTCATGGATGAGGAGCGCGAAAGTTCCATGCCTCCCGGCGTGGCCCTGGGCCTTGCCTGGACGCCTTACGGCGGCGAGATCCTGCACATCGAATGCAGCCTGCTGCCGGGCAAGGGCAAACTCATCCTGACCGGGAAGCTCGGAGAGGTCATGAAGGAGAGCGCCCAGGCCGCACTGAGCTTTGCCCGCACCAAGAGCGCGAGTCTGAAACTTGCAGATGACTTCTTCGACACGCACGACATTCACATCCATGTCCCGGCCGGCGCCACTCCCAAAGACGGGCCATCGGCGGGTGTGACCCTGGTCACGGCGCTCATGTCGGCCATCAGCAACGAACCCGTTGCCTCGGATGTGGCCATGACCGGCGAGATCACCCTGCGCGGTCGGGTCATGCCGGTTGGCGGAATCAAGGAAAAAATCCTGGCGGCTGTCAGCCACGGGGTCAAGAAGGTGCTCATCCCGGCCCGCAACGCCCACGACTTGGACGAGATCCCGAAGGAACTCAGAAAACGCATCACGGTCAAAACCGTCGAAACCATCGACGAAATCTGGCCGGAAGTACGCTCGATGAAAAGCGAATGATCCGCCCAATGCCCATCGTCAAGAAAGCCCCCGCGACACGTAATCGTCGTGGGGGCTTTTCATTTACCTCTGCGGGGCTTCGACTCATCCCTGGCCGTAGCCCGGATCCTGTCCCCGCCATCCGCTTGCGGGCAGCTCGATCACAAATCTGGTTCCGTTGCCGGGAGTCGATTCCACCCACATTTTTCCGCCATGGCCCCGTGTCACTATGAAGTAGGACACGGAAAGACCTAGGCCAGTACCGACGCCTGGAGCCTTGGTGGTATAGAACGGCTCGAAGACCCGGCGCAGAATCTCCGGCGGCATGCCCGGCCCGTTGTCCTCGAACTCGCATCGCACTCCCGAGGCATGGTTCGACAACCGCACCACGATCCTCGGATCATCCGGCGGGGATTCGCCCATGCTCATGGCCTGTGCAGCATTGCGCAACAGATTCAGAAACACCTGCTCAAGTTCCGTCTCCGTGCATTGGATCTGCACAAGATTCGCTGCATACTCCCTGTCGATGCGGATTCGTTTGAAATCAAAGCTCTTCTTCAGGTCATAGTCATTTTGCGCCAGGATCACGGCCCGATCCACAATGACCGGTATCGAGCAGACAGCGCGCCTGGATTCGCTGCGACGGCTGAAGTCGAGCATGTGGCGGATGATTTCTGCCGCTCGCAATGCAGCGGCCTGCATATCCTGCACAAATGGCAGGATTTTACGTGCCTGCATGTATTTTTCGAGCAACTCCATGTCCAGGCCGATGCTCTGGGCCACTTCGATGTTCCTGTGAAAATCCGGACGGGTGCGCTGCACCAGATTCTGCGCGGTCTGCACGATAATTCCCAGCGGATTGTTGATCTCATGAGCGATTCCGGCCGCGATTCCACCCACGGAGACCATCTTCTCGCTCTGGATCATCATCTCCTGCATACGCCTGAACTCCGTCACGTCCCGTATCACGGCCAGAAGAAAACGTTCCGCCCCAAGAGTTATGAACTGTGCTGAAACACTGCACATCACGAGGGCGCCATCCTTGCGCCTAAATTCAATCTCCGTGTTGTTGACCTGGCCGGTGCTCTTCAGGCGCTCAACCACCCGCCTGCGGCTTTGAGGGTCTACGAACAGACCGATCTCAAGGGCGCTTCTGCCCACAAGCTCATCCTGACGGTATCCCGTGAGCCTTGCGTACGCGTCGTTTACTTCAACCAACAGGCCGCTGTCAGGATCGGAAAGGGAGATGGCGTCCGGTGAAAGCTTGAAGAGGCGTGAAAATTTCTCCTCGGATTGACGCAGCCGCTCCTCGGTTCGTTTACGTTCGGTGATGTCGCGAAAAATCCCCTCGACCCCAAGCACGGAGCCCTCATCGTCACGATAAAGCCCGCTCGATGTGGCCACGAGCACAGGTTCGCCGTCCTTGCGCTTCAGCATCACCTCGAAGTCGGCAACAAACCCGTCAGCCTGGATTCGCTGCAGGAAATCCCGGCGCTCCTCCGGCTTGAACCAGAACTCCTCGTTCAGCCGTCCGAGCATCTCTTCGCTGCTTTCGTAACCGAGCAGACGGACTCCCGAAGGGCTGACCATGGACAGCCGGCCCTCGGCATCGGTGCGGTAAAAGACATCATGAATGTTGTCGATGACCGAGCGATAGAGCTTCTCGCTTTTGCGCAAGTCTTCTTCCGCCCTTTTACGCTCGGTATAGTCGAAAAGCAGTGAAAGCATGACCTCCCGGCCCTCAAGAACGATGGTCTCGGCGGACCAGAGGACGGATCGCACGCTGCCCGTTTTGGTCAAGAACTCGATGGGGAACTCCTTGAAGGAGCCATACCTGCGCAGGATTTCAGTGGCCCTGTCCCTGAATTTCGGATCCGCCCATATCCCGACCTCTTTGGAGGTCCGCCCGATCTGGTCATTCTTTGCATAACCGAGCATCTCCAACCATCTCGCATTGACGTCGATGAAACGGCCGGTGGCAATGTCGGAGATGACCAGCGGCGCCGGGCTGGAATGAAAGGCCTTGGCGAAGCGCTCTTCACTCTGACGCAGCAGCTCCTCGCCCTTTTTGCGCTCGGAGATATCCCGGCCAACGCCGACGATAGCCTCGATCTCCCCGTCCTCTCCCAGAACGGCCGAATCGTTCCAGGCAAACCAGCGCCAACCCTCGACAGTCATGGCGCGCTGCTCCAAGTAGGCGGTATGCGGCGGGACATGCAGCGCCTTCAAGGCCTCTTCGGTGGCGGGCAGATCCTCTGCATGAATAAGCGGCATGAAGGTCGAATTCAACAATTCGTCTTCGGACTTTCCAAAAACCCGGCAATATGCCGGGCTCACGTAAAGAAAACGGCCCTCCAAATCGACCTTGACCACCAGATCGGTCTGATGCTCCACCAGAAGTCTGTATTTTTCCTTTCCCTGACTTGCCTCGCGCACAGACTCCGCCAACGCTGCTGTTTTTTCGAACACTCGTCTGCGCAGGATGAAATTCCACGAAAAAACACCCAACAGTATTACGATTAAAATCCCGAACCAGGAGACAATCATGTGCCAAGGCAAAGACGCTTGTGCGGAGCGACCATGCCAATCGTCCATGATTGCTTCGATTTCGGACTCCGTGATTTGATCGAACCCGCCCTGTATCACTCCCAGAAGCTCGGCATTGTTCTTGCGCACTGCCCCGTGCACGGCATGTGTCAAAACCAGTTCCGAGGCCTGGCGAAACACGGCGCTGCCCTCATGCCGAGCCAGATAATGCCGCGCCACGGGCACGTCCGAGATGAACACCTTGATCTCACCTGAAATTGCCGCCTCGACAAGTTCGTGCGCGCCGGGAAACGTGGCGAACCGCAATTCCGGATAACGCGACAGGGCCACGTCCCGCGCAGCGTCCCCGCCGACAATTCCTACCGAAAACCCAGCGAGATCTTTGACATTCTTGATCCCCCCAAGCTGGCCTTGAAAAAAAATGGCCGAGGGTATGGCGGCGATCTGGGTCGTCAGGTCGAAAACTTCCTCACGCACCGGCGTGCGGGCCATCCCGCCAACCGCGTCGGCCTGCCCGTCCTTGACCGCCTCGAGAGCGGCGCTCCACTCCATGAGATGAAATTCCACGGTGATGCCGGTCTTCCTGCTCCACAGTTCCCAGATATCAACCAGAATCCCCCTGGGATCGCCAGCGGCATCGAGAAATATGTACGGGGGATAATCCTTGTCATCCGCAACAACGATCTTCCCGGGGACGGCCAGCGCACCCGGGACAATAAAAAATAGGGAGACAAAGACAAGAGCCGCGCCCGCCAGAAGGCGGACCCCGGATCTTAAGCCCTTTTTGGTGCAGCTCATTATGGCAGCTCACTTGCGAAGGAAACGCCGGGGGCGCTGAAAAATCCTTCGGGAAAAAGATATCTTGGAGAGCCGGGGACGCCAGCTCTCTCGGAAGAAAACTATGGCATCAGAGAATCGCCGATTTCCTTGAACAGATCGGCCATGCAGACCACGCCGATGATCTTCCCTCCCTCCTCGACCACTGCGCGACCACGACGGTAGTCGAGGAATACCTCAAGCACCCGGGCCAGCGGATCGTTAGGTTTGAGCATGGGAATGTCATGCTGCAGGCATTCCGAAATGCGGACCTGGGAGCAGCTGCGGCAAGCATGGGCAAAAGCGCTGTCCCAGTCCACCTCGTTGCCGTCGAGAACGGAGCCCTTGAGCAGACACGGACCAATGCCCTGGATCAGGTTCCACATGGACAGTACGCCTATGAATTTGTCGTTCTTGGAAAAGACCAGCACGAAGCTGGTGTCCGGCTGTTTGGCGCGAATTTGCCGCAGGGCGGTGATGGCCTCGGAAAGGCTCGCGTCCTCACGCACGCGCGCAAAATCCTCACGCATGATATCCCAGACCCGCTTGCGTAGCATCATGATTTTTCCCCTTTTTAATGATAATGAAGAATAGGGCCCGGCCCTGAGTTCACTCAGTCGAAATCCGCCAAAAGCGCGCCGATGTGCAATTCATCCGTCAGCGACTGGTTCTGATACAATGTCCTGATCCGCCACGAAGCCTGTTGCAGGTGGGCATTGGTGATACCGTTGGACAAGGCGGTGTAGGCTTCGAGAAAGGCGGCCAGATGGTCGCACACTTTCAGCATTCTGCCGTCCTTGGGACAGAACTCGTCGCGGTTGTAGGGCCCCTGCAACTGCTCCCAGCTCACGACTTTCGCCCGCCCGTCCTCCATGATGGTGGCCTCGAACTCCGAGCCGACCTCGATGCCCAGAAAATATTCCAGCCGATCCACAAGCCCCCCATACACTGATCGGTCCAGAATGGAAAAGAGGCGGCGCTCAAGTTCCCGGCCCTCGTATTCACGGATCAGATCCCCGATGCCCTGGACCGAACTCTTGACCGGGGAGATGATGTCCCGGGTCAGAAGCTCCGGGATATCGTGAAAAAGCCCTGCATAGAAATTGTTTTTTCTGCGCACCGGACACGCGCCAACGGCGATACTGAAAAAATAGGCCAGGCAGGCCACGATGAACATGTGCCCCAAAACGGAAGTCTCAGGAATGCGCGGGGTCTGGGACCAGCGCTTCTGGAAACGCAGCTGTCCGCACATGAAGGCGAACTTGCCGAGCCGGGTGCTCGGACCCTCGATCAGCTGGCGCACGCCGGTCAGATCCAGATGCGCCTCGAGCCCGCGCCTGAAATTGTCCTCGATGTCGTCCATCTCCTCATCCCATTTGTTCATGTCCCGGATGAGGTGGAATTCCCACCTGCTGGCAAAGAGATGCGCGGCGTCGAGGATTCGCGAGGCCAGGCTCTGGTCGCCGCTGACCTGCCGCTCGAAATGGTCCTTCATGCCATCCCAGAATTCCTTGCCCAGGGGCTGGACACGCGGCTGCAATTCATTGAGAACCCAGGCCGTGAGTTTCTGATAATGCGCCGGATTGGACTTGATCTGGTAGAAGATCGGCGGCTTGATGTCGGTTATGACCAGTCGGTAGAGGTAGTCATAGATCCCGCCTCGCACGATGTCCTCGCCAAGGACGGCCTTTTCCTTTGGCGGCAGACTCTGGGAGTTGAGCTCGAAAAGCAGCCAGGCGACGATCATCTTGTGGGCCTGCTTGTCGACTTCCACAAGTTCCATGGGACGCATCTTGTCGTTCCAGCGTTTCATGAAACTCCCGGAAAACACAAGCTGAAGCAAACCCTTGCGTATACTGGCCACCATCGACCTCCCCGTGTTGCCGGAGCTGCCCGGCGGATGAAATTTTTTCTGAAAAAAACAAGAAAAATGCTTTACAAGCAGGCTTAGGACAGATAGCTGTTTCTTCCCTTATCCCACATGCATTGTTTCGTTACGTTGTAGCGGTTACGGTGGTAAAGCACAACCATTTGTGCATGTTACCTCCGATCTCAAGGTTGAAAGCACCCGCAACGACTCGGGTTTATCAGGCAGGAGCCACAGAAATGAAGACGTATAGTCCCAAAGCAAGTGAACTGACCCACAAATGGTACCTTGTCGACGCCAAGGACAAGGTCCTGGGCCGACTTGCAACGGAAATAGCAACCCGCCTCCGGGGAAAACACAAGGCCGAGTTCGCCCCGCACATGGATAACGGTGATTTCATCATCGTCATCAACGCGGACAAGATCAAGGTAACCGGGCAGAAGGCTTCCCAGAAGACCTACTACCGTTACACAGGTTATGTAGGCGGCCTTCGGGAAACCACTCTGGAAGAAATGATGGTCAAAAGCCCGGAAACGGTCATCACCAAGGCGGTCAAAGGCATGCTGCCCAAAAGCGCATTGGGCTTTCAGCTGATCAAGAAACTGAAAGTATACACCGGCACGGAACATCCTCACCAGGCACAGCAGCCTGAAGTGCTGGACATCTAATCAGGGATGGAGAAGATTATGAGTCAAGATTTCTTCTACGGTACCGGCAAAAGAAAGACATCCGTTTCCCGGACCAGACTGTATAAAGGCACAGGGACAATCACTGTCAACGGTCGCGAACTGGGTGATTACTTTCCCCGGGCCACGTTGCAGATGATCATTCGTCAGCCCCTGAAGCTGACCAAGACCCTCGAAAAATTCAACATCGCCTGCCGTGTTACCGGCGGCGGTCTTTCCGGACAGGCTCAGGCCGTGCGCCACGGCATCAGCCGTGCCCTGCTTGAATTCGATCCGGAAATGCGCGGCGTGCTCAAGCGTGCCGGTTTCCTGACCCGCGATTCCCGCGTCAAGGAAAGAAAGAAGTACGGCCAGCGCGCTGCCCGTGCCCGGTTCCAGTACTCCAAGCGTTAATCGCCCTCTGGTTTTCGACACACTGGGGCAGAGGTGCACGCGCACCTCTGCCTTCTTTTTTTTAAAGGAGCGCCCTTTGAGCAGCAAAAAAATCCAGCCCGTCATGGTGTTCGCGGATGCGGACGGCAATGTTTACGACCACCCCGACCTGCTCATGCTCGTGCGCCGGGGCCGCGAACTGACCCTGCCCCGCCCGGACGAACTCATCCCCCTGCCCGAAGGCAGCGACCTGTATCTTTTGCCCGGCCGTCACGCCCTCGGGCTCGATCCGGAAACGGGCAAGGCCGAGGCCATGGAAGAGCGGGCCGTGGCCGCTTTTGTCTGCCCGTCCTACACACTGTCCGCCTCGGCGGCCTACCTGCCTGACGCAGACGCTCCCAAACTGCCGCTGTTCGCATACGGAGCCATCGGCTTCGCCAGGGACAAATTCTGGGTCGCAGCCACCCAGGTCGACAAGGACAGAAGACAGGTCTTCAGCCAGATCGCGCCGGAACGGATCACCAAAGGTGCTCAGGACCTGCTGAAGCGCTATCCCGAAAACCGGCTGATCTCGCATCTTTCGCGCTGCGCCCTGACCTTTTGTTGCCCGGCCGCAAAAAACCTGGCCCTGGGCCGGTTCGAGGCGCCCCTGCCCACATCCAAAGCCTGCAATGCCCGCTGCTACGGCTGCATCTCGCACCAGCCGCTGGACTCGGGATTTCCTTCCTCCCAGAACCGCATTGATTTCACTCCCACGGCGAAAGAAATTGTCGAGATCATGAACCTGCACTCCAAGCGGGCCAAGAATCCGGTCATGTCTTTCGGCCAGGGCTGCGAAGGCGAACCCCTGACCGAAGCCGCGCTCCTGACCGAAGCCATCGCCCTCTTCCGCAGCGGGGGCGGCCGGGGCACGGTCAACATCAACACCAATGCGAGCCTGCCGGACACCATGCCCGGCCTGGCCAAGGCCGGCCTTGACTCCATCCGGGTCAGCCTGAACAGCGCGCGGGAGTCCGTCTACAACAGCTACTACCGACCCCACGGCTACACCTTCGCCGATGTCCGCCGCACCATCGTCACAGCCAAGGAGCACGGATTATTCGTGTCCCTCAACTATCTTTTCTTCCCCGGCGTGAATGACGTGGAGAGTGAACTGGAGGCCCTGACCGACCTGGTCGCCTCCGCCCGGCCCGACTACATCCAGATGCGCAACCTGAGCCTTGACCCCGAGCTTTACCTGGGCTGTGTCGGAGATCCGACCGAACCGTCCATGGGTCTTGGCAATTTCATGAAGCGGCTCAAAAAAGCCTGCCCCTGGATCAATTACGGCTATTTCAACCCCTACCTCGAGAACAAAATCCCCGTGCTCTGGACATAGCCCCTGCCTGCCCGGCGGCGCCCAAGGGCCGATGGCGCAAATAGGGCCTGCCAAAAGGCCAAAAAGAACCCCGCCTGGAAAACCAGACGGGGTTCAATCATTTCTCAAAAAGAAAAGGACGTCCCTGACCGCCTTGTGGTCAGCTCACGCGTCCGCGACCGGAAAATCTATGCGGACCTGCTCCTCGCCCTCGACCCGCTCGACAATCTCGCCGATGATCCAGGCGTCCTGCTTCAGGGCGCCCAGCCGGTGCACCACGTCCTTGGCCACATCCTTCTTGACGACCATGATATAGCCGATGCCGCTGTTGAAAATCTGCAGCATCTCCTCCCAACTCAGATTCCCCTGGGTCCTCAGCCATTCGAACACGGGCGGGATGCTCCAGGACCCGAAGCGGATCTGTGCGGTCACGCCCTTGGGCAGGATGCGCACGATGTTGTCGTAGAAGCCGCCGCCGGTGACATGGACCATGCCATGAATCTCCCAGTCCCGCATGACGTTGCGCACGGCTTCGACATAGATGCGGGTGGGCGTGAGCAGGACCTCGGCCACGGTCTGGTCCGTGCCGGGAAAAATATCGGCAGGCTGCAGGCCGGAGCGTTCATAGATCTTTCGCACCAGGGAGTAGCCGTTGGAATGTACGCCCGAAGAGGCCAGGCCGATGATGATGTCGCCCACGCCGATGCTTGAGCCGTCCACGACCTTGTCGTTGTCGACCATGCCGACACAGAAACCGGACAGGTCGTATTCCCCGTCGGCGTAAAAATCGGGCATCTCGGCCGTTTCGCCGCCGATGAGGGCGCACTGGGCTTCCTTGCAGCCTTCGACGATGCCTTTGATGACCGCTTCGGCCTTGTCGATATCGAGCTTGCCCGTAGCAAAATAATCAAGAAAAAACAGAGGCTTGGCGCCTTGAACAATAATATCGTTGACACTCATGGCCACCAGGTCGATGCCGACGGTGTCGTGTCTGTCGAACATGAAGGCCAGCTTGAGCTTTGTCCCCACGCCATCGGTGGAAGCCACCAGCACCGGCTCGTTGACCATGGACATGGAAGGCTTGAACAGCCCGCCGAATCCTCCGATATCGTTGACAACGCCCTTGGTGTAGGTCGATGCTACCATGGACTTGATCCGGGAAACGAACGTGTTGCCCGCTTCTATATCAACCCCGGCATCCTTGTAGGCCTTGTCTCGCTGGGACATGTACAACTCCTTGTTTCTTCGTCTTCAACCAGCTATGTTAATGCAAATCATTCTTCATCTGGAGGCCAAGTTGCATAAACTCACGGCTGAACCAAGTAAAGCAAAAAACACGACGTTGGCAAGGCCGATCCTTGCGACGGTCTGCCTTTTCATTTTCATGGGTCAGGCGGCGCAGGCGGAAATCATCATTGATTCCGGCCCGGCAAAGGACACCGTGATGCAGATCGGCGGCGCAGGAAACGGTGACGAAAGCATCCTCATCCATTCAGACCCGGACAACGGCTCGCTGATTCTGGTCTCGCCGCCGACGACTCCGCCACAAGAGGATTCCGGCCTTGGCCCCGTCATCATCGTTCCGGAGATCAACATCAAGGAGTAGGATATGATAGCGCCCGCGCTCCTCTGGCGTCCCTTGGAGGGCAACTCCGTGCAATGTCAGCTCTGCGCCCACTTCTGCCATATCGAAGACGGGGCCAGAGGGCAGTGCGGAGTACGCGAAAACAGGGGGGGACAACTCTTCTCCCTGGCTTACGACAAGGTCGCGGCCCTGAACCTCGACCCGGTGGAGAAAAAACCGCTCTTTCATTTTCTGCCCGGGACCAAAACCCTTTCCCTTGGCACCCAGGGCTGTAACCTGGCCTGCGCATTCTGCCAAAACGCAAGCCTTTCGCAGCCTCCCAGGCAGGGCAAGGCGCTCAGCGGAGAGGCCATCCCTCCACGGGAAATCATCCGCATGGCCCAGACATCGGGGGCCGCGTCCGTGGCCTACACCTACTCCGAGCCCACCATCTTTTTCGAACTCATGCGCGAAATCGCGCTCCTGGCCCTGGATGCAAACCTGGCCAACATCATGGTCAGCAACGGTTTCCAGAGCCCTCAGTGCCTGGATGCGCTGGGCGGTCTGATCCAGGCCGCCAACATCGACATCAAATCCTTTCGCGAGGAATTCTACCGCGACATCTGCGCCGCACGTCTGGGGCCTGTACTCAAAAATCTGGTGCACATGAAAAAACTGGGCTGGCACATCGAAACTACCACCCTGATCATCCCCGAACTGAACGACTCGGACCGGGAACTGGGCGACATCGCACGCTTCGTGCACGATGAACTGGGCAAGGAGACTCCCTGGCACGTCTCGCGCTTCCACCCATGCCACCGGATGCTGAACCACCCGCCAACACCCCTCGACACGCTGAAGCGGGCCTACGACATCGGACGTGCCGCAGGACTCTCCCATGTCTTTGTCGGCAACGTGCCGGGATCGGATCTGGAAAACACCATCTGCCCCGGATGCGGACAGATGGTCGTGGAACGCCTCGGCTTCACGATCCTGCGCAACAGGCTGCACCGAGGCGTCTGTGCCGGGTGCGGGGAGATCGTCATCAAACCGGAAAATCTGGGGGACGGGGATTGAAAAAACAGCCGGACCGCGCCCCTTAAAATTCAATCCCGCGGCGGGCCTTGCCGCCCTCCGAGTAAATGTGCCGGACCTCGGTGATGTCCGAAACGATGTCGGCAAGCTCCACCATCCAGGCCGGAACGCCGCGCCCGGACAGGACCAGATGGCGATCCTGATCCCTGCAACGCCTGATCAGCTCCCGCACCTCATCCTCCAGAAGCAGCCCGTGGTTCAGGGCATACAGGGTCTCATCGAGGATCAGCATGTCCACACCCCGGTCCAGACGTTCCCCGGCCCAGTGCAGAAGCTGTAAGGCCTTCTCGCGATGGGTGTCGTAATCCGTGTTGCGGTAAAAGCCTGCTCCCGACGCCAGAAAATTCTCACCGAGCAGCTTTGCCAGCATCTCCTGCTCGCCGGCCTGGTCGCCTCTCTTCATGAACTGCCCAAAAGCCACGGTGAGCCCCTGGCCCAGGGCGCGGATGGCCTGACCGACGCAGGCCGAAGTCTTGCCCTTGCCGTTGCCGGTGTAGATCAGGAGCATGCATCCCCCTCCGGCTCCCGCGGAGCATTGAGCCTGGCCAAGGTCGCGCGGACCTGAGCCAGGATCTCTTCCTCGCCCTCGACCTTGCCGCCAAGCATCAGCACGCGGCCGTCGCAGATGGTCGTATCCACGCAGGAGCTGTTCGCGCTGTAGACGAGGTTGGAGACGAGGTGGTGCCCCGGGACCATGCGCACGTGCTCCAGATTGACCAGGATGCAATCGGCCAGCTTGCCCGAAGCGATGCGTCCGGCATCGAGCCCGTACATGCGCGCCCCGTTCAGGGTGGCTGCGTCGAGGGCTTCCTGGGCCGGAAAGACGGTGGGATCCATGGACGTGACCTTGGCCAGAAGAGAGGCGATCTTCATCTCCTCGATCATGTCGAGATTGTTGTTTGAAGAGCACCCGTCCGTGCCCAGGGCCACGGCAACCCCATGGGCCTTCATGGCAGCGTAGTCGAACTGCCCTGAACAGAGCTTCATGTTCGAGACGGGACAGTGCACGACCTGCACCCCGTGCGCGGCCAGAAGCTTCATCTCCGCCCCGTTCATCCACACGGCATGCGCCAGGATCAGGTTCGGGGCCAGCAGGCCAAGCTCGTGCAGATACTCCACGGGCCGTTTGCCATGCTTGGCCAGACAGTCCTCGACCTCCTTTTGCGTCTCGGAAAGGTGCAGGTGCACCAAAAGCCCGTGCTGGTTCGCGTATTCCCCCAGCCAGCGCAGGGAGTCCGAAGACACGGTGTAGATGGCGTGGGGCCCGAGAATGAACTGAACACGGTCCGGAAACGCGGCGCTGGCGGCGTGCAGATCCATGACCTGACGCTTCATGGTCTCGGCGCGGGCCGGATCTTCGAAATCAAAAAAGGCTGCGGACAGGGCTGCGCGCATGCCCATTTCCGTCACGGCTCGGGCCGTGCCCTTCCAGTGCCAGTACATGTCGGCAAAAAAAGTCGTCCCGGACTTGATCATCTCAAGGCAGGCCAGCTTCGCCCCCCAATAGATGTCGTCCTCGCCAAGCCGCGCCTCGAAAGGCCAGATGTGTTCGGCAAGCCAGGTGTGCAGGTCCATGTCGTCGGCATAGCCGCGCATCAGCGTCATGGCGGCGTGGGTGTGGGCGTTGTGGAAGGACGGCAGGATGGCCTTGCCCGACCCGTCGATGATCACATCGGCGGACGAGTCCACGTCCGTTCCGATGGAGTCGAAGCGATTGCCCTTGATGAGCACGTCAACCAGCTCTCCGTTCAGGCGCACTTTTCTTATCAAGATACTCAAGGGGGCACCTCCGTTGTTTGGAGGTACCTGATAACGGCATCCCCCCGTCATTGTCCATAAGAGAGGCCCTGACCGCCGCCGGCTGGAGGATTGACTTTTCCTGCGAATGCGTTCTTCTCTTTTACGGCTGGCTCATTTATACATGTTTGCACGAAATTCACGGAACACGAGGTATTGATATGAAAAACGCAGATCCAGTCCCAAATTCGGACACGCCCATGCTCTCCACGCTGCGAGGCAAGATCACGGCGACAGTCCTGACCCTGCTGGCCCTGAATGCCGCAGGCATCATCTGGATCGCCGTGACGGCAAGCTCCGCCATTCCGCCCTTGTCGTGGGGCGTGGCCGGAATCATCCTGCTCTTGACCGTGGGTATCGGCGCCGTCTGCATGAAGATTCTGCACCGGGAAGCGCAGCGGGGCATCGCCGACATAAACGCCGTGTTCCAGAACATCCAGGGCCAGGAGGCCGACCTGTCCTGCACCATGGCAGACCTTGACAACCCGGATCTGAAGCACATCTCCGGCTGCTACAACAGCTTCCTGTCGAGCGTGCGGGAACTGGTGGAAAAAATCCGCAAGATGGGCATCGACATCGCCCTCGACAGTACCCGCATGGCCAAGTCCGTGTTCGACACCAGGAACAAGACCGCAACGCAGGGCTCCATTGCCGAGGAAGTGGCCGTGGCCAGCAACGAGGCCAACGCGGCCATCGCCGAAATCGCGCAGAACACGCAGTATGTAGCCGAAAAGACCACCAGCAACCTGAACACCGCCCACAGGTCGCACACGGAATTGCAGGACGTCACGGACAAGATTCACAAGATAAACGGCATCGTCGAATCCTTCCGCAACACCGTCGACGATCTGGGCGCAAGTTCGGCCAACATCCTGAGCATCGTGACCATCATCAACGGCATCTCCGAGCAGACCAATCTCTTGTCCCTGAACGCCACCATCGAGGCGGCCCGGGCCGGCGAGCACGGCAAGGGCTTTGCCGTGGTCGCCGAGGAAGTGCGCGAACTCTCGCGCCGGATCAAGCCAGCCACGGAAGAAATCTCCAACAATATCGGAGCAATGATCAAGATTGTTGAACGAACTCAAACCGAAACTGCGCAGATCCTGGATTATGCCAGGGACACTGATCAGGTGGTGACCGCGGCCACTGTCAATTTCGAGCGCATGATCGACGACTTTGAAACGGCCAACGACCAACTGATCAAAATCGCGGCCGCCATCGAGGAATTGTCGACCAACAACAACGACGTCACCGAGAAGGTCAACAACATCAACAAGCTCAGCCAGGAGATCGCCAAGGACATGAACTCCTCGGCCACCTCGGTGGACGCCCTGAACTCCGTCACCGAGCGGATGCTCGAACTGGTGGCGCGCTTCAAGACCGGGGAAGGAAAATTCGACACGGTCATCGACACGGCCAAGGAGATCCGCGACGACTATCAGGCCCGGATTCAGGGCATGAAGGAACGGGGCTTCAACGTCTTCGACACCCAGTACAAGGCCGTGCCGAACACGTCGCCGCAGAAATACGTCACCGCCTTCAGCGACGTTTTCGTCAAGGAGATGCAGAACGTCGTCGACGAAGCGCAGAAAAGGATCCCGGGGACCATCTATTGCCTGGCCATCGATCGCAAGGGCTACCTGCCCATCCATCACGGGGCCGTGTCCAAGGCCATGACCGGCGACCCGGCCAAGGATCTGCTGCAGAGCCGGCACCAGCGCATCTACCAGAGCAACCACACCGAGCAGCGCAGGTGCTCGCACACCGACCCGCTCCTGCTGCAAACCTACATGCGCGACACAGGCGAAATCCTGAACGACCTGTCCATGCCCATCTTTGTCGACGGCAAGCACTGGGGAGCCTTCATCATGGGCTTTGACCCGCGCACCATGTTCAGCGACTCCTGAAAAGACCTGCACTCCCTCTTGAAAAGGCCGGACCGCTCCGGCCTTTTTGCATTGCTGCGCCGCGCTTATCCGGCCAGGGTTCGCCGTGCCGGATAAGCGCACAAATCCAGGAAACAGGCATGCACGCGCCCGTCCCCGGTCAACTCCGGATGAAAGGCCGTGGCCATGAGATGCCCCTGACGGAAGGCCACCGGGGCCTCTCCCCGAAAGGCCAGGACCTTCACCCCCGGACCCGTTTCGAGCACCTGCGGAGCGCGGATGAAGACGCCCGGAAAGGGGGCGGACTCCGAGAGCCCCTCTACGCTCAGGCTTGACACGAAACTTTCCTGCTGACGGCCGTAGGCATTGCGCGCGACCCCCATGTCCATAAGTCCAAGAAAAGGCGCCTCGCCCTCGACCCTGGCCGCCAGCAGAATGAGTCCCGCGCAGATGCCCCAGACCGGACGGGCCGCCCCGAAATCGCGCAAGGCGGCATCAAGCCCGGACAGTCCTGCCAGACGCCGCATGGCTGTGCTCTCGCCGCCGGGCAGGATGAGTCCGTCCAGTCCCTCAAGCTGCGCGCAAGAACGGACCAGCTCGGCATGCACCCCAAGTGAACCAAGCATTTCGACATGCTCGGCAAAAGCGCCCTGCAGGGCCAGGATGCCTACGCGCATTACCAGCCCCGGCCCGCGAACTGCTCTGCTGCGTCAAGGGAACGAACCGCGATGCCGGACATGGCCTCGCCAAGATTTTCGCTGACCTGGGCCAGAATGGACGGATCATCGAAATGAGTCACCGCCTGCACGATGGCGCGCGCTCTTCTGGCCGGATCTCCACTCTTGAAAATCCCCGAACCCACGAAAACCCCATCCATGCCCAGTTGCATCATGAGCGCTGCATCGGCCGGAGTAGCCACGCCGCCGGCCGCGAAATTGACCACCGGCAGCTGTCCCTGCTTGCGCACCTCTCGCAGAAGCTCCAGGGACGCCCCGATATTTTTGGCATATGTGGCCAACTCCTCGGAGGGCATTTCGCGCACCAGCCTGATCTGGCTCTGCACGGTCCGGGCATGGCGTACGGCCTCGACCACGTCCCCGGTGCCTGCCTCGCCCTTGGTGCGGATCATGGCTGCGCCCTCGGCAATGCGGCGCAGGGCTTCGCCCAGATTGCGGCAACCACAGACAAACGGCACTTTGAATGCGTTCTTGTCGATGTGAAATTCCTCGTCCGCCGGAGTCAGGACCTCGCTCTCGTCGATGTAGTCCACGCCCACGGCTTCAAGAATGCGGGCCTCCATGAAATGTCCGATGCGGCACTTGGCCATGACCGGTATGGAAACCGCAGCCATGATCTCCCGGATCATGCCCGGGTCGGACATGCGGGCCACGCCGCCGCAGGCCCGTATATCGGATGGAACCCGCTCCAGGGCCATGACCGCGCAGGCCCCGGCCTCTTCGGCGATGCGGGCCTGATCAGCGTTGACCACGTCCATGATCACCCCGCCCTTGAACATGCGGGCCAGACCCGTGTTCAGCAGAGTCTTGTCGTCGTTGCCTTCATTTGGTTTCATTCTGTCCTCCTTGGTAAGATTGGACAGTCGTTGAAACAGTCAGGCCACAAAATGACAATAGCAGTTTATTGCGGAGAAAATATGGAGGATTTCTCCATATCAGGGCTCAAGAGAGAGCAGGTGAGCGCGCAAGCCGTCCAGGCGGCCCTTGAGTCCGAGCTTGCGGCGCAGATGATGACGGTGGGTATCGATGGTGGAGGCGCCGACCCCGAGACGGGCGGCGATTTCCTTGGTGCCGAGTCCCTCGCGGATCAGCTCCGCGACCTGGATTTCGGTCGGGGTCAATCCCTGGCAGACCGTGGACAGCCGATGACAGAACGGCTCGGTCAGTTCCTTGAGACCACGGCGGAGTTGATCGGCCAGCAAACGGACCTCATCCCCTGCGCAAAGACCTTGCAGGCGATCCAGGGTCGGAACGATGCGACGGCGGACATTGGCCAGCACGGCCTGTTCAAGATCTTCGCGATCTTCTTCGCGCTGGCGCAAAAGGACCTTGAGCGCCGCGTTCATCTCGGCCAGCCGCTCAGTCTGGGCCACAAGCTCGGCGGTACGTTCCCGCACCCGTTCCTCCAATGCTTCGCTATGCCGCTCCCGCAGCGCCTCCTTTTCCTTGCGCCCGCTGATCTCGGCCAGGGTGCCGACGTACCCCAGCAGGTTGTCGTCCGGACCGTGGACCGGCCGCGTCTGCTCCTCTACCCAACCCACTCGCCCATCCGGGCGGACGTAGCGATACTCGGCGCGAAAAAGCGGCGCGCCTCCGGTCACGGCTCCGGCCCGTTCACCCAGCAGCCTCGGCAGGTCCTGCGGATGAACTGTCCTGGCCCAACCGTCCCCGAGAGCCTCCTCCTCGGACAGGCCCATCATCTCGCAGAAGGTCCTGTTCACGAAAACACACTTGTCGCTGGCGTCGTCAAAAAAAATTCCAAGAGGCGAGCCATCGACCAGAACCCGCAAGCGGGCCTGCAGGACCGCAAGTTCGGCTTCAAGATCGTGCTGACGTTTTTCTGAATCGGTTGACATGAGAAACGCTGATAAGGGCTCATCGCGTTTTAGGGAATACCTCTTTTTAGCCCCGCATCGCGGCTGCCCTTCGCCACGCATGCCCCCCAATACAAACCCGCCCTTGATCCCGGCCCCTGCACGGCGTACGGACCAGTAAACACAAAATTACCGGAGTTACCCATGAAAAGATTGATCCTTATGTGCGCTCTTTTGCTGGGCATCCTGCCGGCCACGGCGGCCGTGGCCGGGCCCTGGACCGCCCTTGAACCTGTCCAGCTGTCTGCTTCGGGCACTTCGGCGACCCTGCCGGTGGGCGAAAAGCTGGGCAAGATCGACAATATGCGTTTCAAGATCGACGGGGCGACAGTCACGTTCGAGAGCCTGACCCTCATTCCGGTCGAAGGCGACCCCATCCCCCTGCGCGTTCCCGTGCAGCTCAAGTCCGGAGAATCCTCGGGACTCATCAACATTCCAGGGATGGCCACGGCCATCGACAAGCTCAAGCTCGTGTACCGCATCACCGAAGGCAAGCCCGCCACGATGACCCTGCGGCTCAAGCAGGACTGAACGGAAGGCCTGGAAATCGACGCAAAACCAGAACCGGGGCTCAGCCGACCGAAAATCCGGTGCCGCGAGCAGGAATCCGGACGTGGTGTTGCGCCGAACCAAGCAAATAATTGCGGTTTGCGGAATCAATCGATAGGGCCAGCGAAACAAATGCCCGCGACAATGGCGTTGCCGGGCCAATTCTGTTGCGTGGAGGCGCGGTTATGATCATGGAAGACGAGGACATACTCTTTTCGGATATCAAACTTGACCCGGACACGTTTTATTTCCTGTATATCGGCGAAATAAAAACGGACTGCCTGAACCAGTTCTTCAAGGAGACCCTCTCCAAGATTCACGGCCAGAAATTCGATTTCATTTCCATCCTGCCCGATGTTCTCGAATCCTATCCGCACAAGAACACCATGGTCATAAACCCCATGGCCCGGGAGCTTTTCCGGGCAAAGGGGCGCAAGGTCAGCTTCCGCATCCCGCCACGGACCTTTGCCTCCCTGGTTTCCGCATCGGACACGGTCAACGAGCTGATCCGCCAGCTTCTCGACAAGCAGGGGCATGTCTTCATCCATGTCTTTGAATCCGTGCCCGAGCTGACCCTGGCACTGATCCCAGGCGTGCGCATCCTCGGGCCCAGCGGCCACATCGCCAACATCTGGAACAACAAGCTCTACCAGTTGCAACGCCTCAAAGACGTCGCGCCGCTGATCAGCTACCGTGTCTGCCAGGATGCGCAGGACATGATGGATACGGCACGGGAACTCTGGGAAGAGTGGCCGGACGGCATCTTTGTCAGCCAGCCCTATTCGGCGGCCGGAGTGAACAGCTTTGTCGCCCGCACGCAGGAAGAGATCGAAACCAAGACCGGACATCTGCGGGGCAAATTCTTCATCAGCCGCTACATCCCGCACGTGGCCGACCCCACGGTCCTGGGGATCGTGGCCAACGCTCAGGACGTGTTCATCGCGGCCACCGCCGATCAGGAAATCTACGACGGCAACAAGTTTCGCGGATCCACCTTTCCCTCGGAGCAACCCGACGCCACGCAGCAGGAACTGCGCGAGATAACGCGCAGAATAGGCCAGGTCATGGGACGCGGCGGCTATCGCGGCATCTTCGGGTGCGACTATATCGTCGACGACCAGGGCCGGATTTTTTTCGTGGAGGTCAACGCCCGCAAGCAGGGCACGACCATGGAGATGTGCTGCACCCTTGAGAACGCCCTGCCGCCGGAAACTCCGGGACTTCTGGAGCTCGAATATCACGCCGTGATGTTCGACCGCTTCCCGGACAACAAGGTGGAGATAAAGGAAGCCCTCAAGGGGATCTGCTGGCGGACCTACAATTTCAAGCTCGAACACGAGGCCGAAACCGAGCACATCGTCCCCGTGGACGAGGACGAGCGGACACTCTTTCGCCAGATCGTGAGCAATGGTCAGGAGCACGGCGTGATCGTGGTCGAGCACGTGGGCGGCAAACAGGCCGTCATGCCCGGCACGTTTCTGGGCAGGGTCGTGGCCGTGGCCCGCGACCGCTGCCTGCTCGATGAAGACATTCGCCTGGGTATCGAGCAACTCAGCGACTCCATCCGCAAACACTCACAACCACAGGTATCAAGCGAGGATGACAAGTGATGAGCATCAATGCCCTGGACGCGTTTACGACGGATCTCTTTGAAAAACTGTTCACCATGAAAAATGACGGCACGCCATCAGGCGATGAGTGCCAGACCATAGCCGCACTTTTCAGGCAGGCCGAGGCCGAAAAGCTGACAGGCCCCATCGTCGCCCTTTTCGCCGCCCTGGAAAAAATCCATGACGAACAGGGCTGGACTCCCGAGCAGCTTGGCATGACGCGGGACGGCCTTGAGGCGCTGGCCGTGAAGCATGAACAGATCGACGAACACCGGGTCACGGTGGGCGGCCGTGTCGGCAAGGCCCTGAACATCGTCGACGCGGCCCAGGACCGGGTCACCGAATACCTGGAACGGCATCCCAAAGAAGCTCCCAGCGGCATCGAGGTCTGGGACCGGATGCTCGAGAACCAGGCGCGCATCAAAAAAGTCCTGGGCATGGGCGAGGACGACTGGAACTCCTACTCCGGGCAGCTTCGCCATGCCATCGAGGACGTCGAGACACTTTCCAAGGTGGTCGATCTGCCCGCCAAGGCAGTGCAGGACGTGCTGCGGGTCACCAGGACCTATCGCATGCGCCTCACGCCCTATTACGCGAGCCTCATCCTGCCAGGCCAGGTCAACGATCCCGTCCTGCTGCAGTCCGTGCCTACCGGGGAGATGATCGACAACGCCGGTGTCGAGATCCCTCCCGTGGCCGCGGACCATTCCCCGGCCCGCCTCATCGACCAGTTTTACCCCAGGGTGGTGACAATCAAGGCCACCAACATGTGCGCCATGTACTGCACCCATTGCCTGCGCATCGCCCACATCGGGGCCAAGGACCGCCTTTACGGCAAGGAAGCCTATGGCGAGGCGTTGGAGTACATCCGCGCCAACCCCGAGATCCGTGACGTGCTCGTCACCGGCGGCGACAGCCTGGTCCTGCCCAACAGCATGCTCAAGTGGCTTCTGGGCGAACTCGACGCCATCGATCATGTACGCATGAAGCGACTCGGCACGCGCATCCCCGTGACCACGCCGCAGCGCATAGACAGCGAACTCCTGGATATCCTTGAGGCCAGCAGCGACAAAAAACCTCTGCGCGTGGTCACGCAGATCAACACCGCGCAGGAGATCACGCCGGTCTCCAAGGCCGCTTTCAAGGCGCTCTCCAAACGCGTGGCCGCGGTCATGAACCAGGCCGTGCTTTTGAAAGGCATCAACGACACGAGCGTCAAGATGTGGAAACTCTGCGAGACCATCCAGGAAGCCTATGTCCGGCCCTACTATGTCTTCAACTGCAGCTACCGCAATCCGCAGTTCATGCATTTGCGCGTGCCCGTGGCCGTTGGGCAGAGCATTATCGAGAGCATGTACGGCAACATCTCCGGCGACGCCATCCCACGCTACATCGCCACTGCCGGGGGAAAGATCCCGCTGCACCGCACCAATGTACTCGAACACGCACAGGGACACGTAAAGATGCAAAAGCCTTGGAGCGGAGAACAGGTCATGTATCCCGATCCCGATCCCAGGGAGTACGCCCGTCAGGACTTCGGCTTCGCCAAATACGAGAAATGATCCCGGTCATGCACGACAAAATCCAATCGTTTCTGGCCCCCCGCCGCAGCGAAGCCCTCGAGCAGCTGCGGCGGCTGGTCGAGATCCAAAGCGGTAGCCGCAACAAGCCGGGCCTTGACCGCATGGCCGCGGAAATGACGGAGATCCTGGGGGGGATAGTGCCGGACGTGCGCGTCCTGCCTTTCGCTGACCACGGCAACATGGTCCAGGCCAGAACCGCTCCGGCCGCAAAAGGACGCAAGGGGATCGTGCTGGTCGGACACATGGATACGGTCTTCCCCGCCGACACAGCCTTCACCGCGTTCCGCGAGGATGGCGAGCGCTGCCATGGCCCGGGCGTCTATGACATGAAGGGAGGCCTCGTGGTCGCGGTCCAGGCCCTGAAAGCCCTGGCTCACCTGGGTCTTCTGGACGAAATTCCGATTACCGTGCTGTGCAATTCCGACGAGGAGATCGGCTCGCATGCTTCGCGCCCCTGGATTGAGAAAGAGGCGCAGGGCGCCCTGGCCGCGTTGGTCTTCGAAGGCGCAGGCGCAGGACGAGAGGTGGTCACCGGCCGCAAGGGGCGGCTCGGCATGCTGCTGACAGTTCGGGGCCAGGCCGGGCATGCGGCCAAAGGCGGAGCCAAGGCCAGCGCCATACTGGAGTTGGCGCACATGATCATCGCCCTCGAAGGATTGAACGACGGCCGGGAGATAACCCTGAATGTCGGCCGGATCGAAGGCGGGATCGGGCCCAATACCGTGCCCGATCTGGCCACGGCGGCCCTCGATGCCCGCTTCCTGAACCAGCAGGGACGGCAACGGCTCGAAGAGGATCTGAACCGGATTGTCTCACGGCCCACGATTTCCGGGACCGTGGGCACACTGACCGAACAGTCCGGGCGACCGGCCATGCCCCAGTCGGAAGGGAACAGGCGGCTTTACGCCATGGCCCGCGCGCAGGCGCAGATTCTTGGTTACGACCTGCCCGAGGAGCTGCGTTCGGGCGTGTCCGATGCCAATTTCATTGCCGGCCTTGGCGTGCCCGTGCTCGATGGGCTGGGCCCCGTGGGCGATCTGGATCACAGCGATCTGGAGTATATTCTCAAGGACACGCTGCTCGAGCGAGCGGCACTCACGGCTGCAACAATCGCAGCAATCTGGAATCATGCAGAAAGCGCGTGATTTTTCCAACCCCCCGCAATTTGACAGAATGAATGATCTTCAGCATAGAAGATCGACAACGTAGTGGATTTTTTGTCCTTGATTCACAACAATTCATTAGATGGAGGTGCTTATGGTTGGAAGAAAATGGCTGGTCGCCCTTGTGGTCGTACTCGGAATGGCAGTGTCCGCGCCGCAGGCAATGGCCAAACAGGATATCCTCTTCGGCGGAGCCTCGATCACAGGCGTCTACTACCAGGTCGCGCTGCAGCTCAGCAACATGATGAACAAGCATGCGGCTGACAAGTACAACTACATCGGTCGGCCCACGGGCGGTTCCGTTTTCAACATCAACGCCATCGACCGTGGCGCGTTTGACTTTGCCGTGGCCCAGTCCGACCGCAACTGGCAGGGTGCCAACGGCGCTGCCGACTGGGAAGGCAAGCCCGTCAAGGGCCTGCGCAGCGTGTTCAGCATGCATCCCGAGACCGTCCTGCTGGTCACCCGCAAGGACGCCGGCATCAAGACCGTCATGGACATGAAGGGCAAGCGGATCAACATCGGCAACCCCGGCTCCGGCCAGCGCGGCAATGCCGAAGACGTCCTGCGCATCTACGGCCTGGACTTCAACAAGGATTTCAGCGCCGAGGCGTTGCAGCAGGCTGAAGCCTCCCGCGCCCTGGTCGACCAGAAGATCGACGCCTTCTTCTTCACAGTCGGCAACCCCAGCGCCGCTGTCGAAGAGCCGGCTCAGTCCGTCGATCTCGACATCGTCCCCATCAATTCCGACGGCATCAAAGACTTCGTGGCCAAGCATCCCTATTACATCATGACCAAGATTCCGGCCGGCACCTACAAGGGTGTGGACAAGGATGTCGAAACCTACGCCGTGACCGCGACCGTCATCTCCAATGACTCCGTGTCCGAAGAAGTGGTCTACGACATGGTCAAGACCGTGTTCGAGAACCTGGACGAACTCAAAGCCTCCCACGCCGCTTTCCGCAACCTGAACCCCAAGGAAATGCTGCAGGGCCTCTCCGCCCCGCTGCATCCCGGCGCGCTCAAGTACTACAAGGAAAAAGGTTGGATGTAGCCTCATCCTGACAAGGGGGCCACACGGCCCCTTTGTCTGTTAAAAGGCCCGCTTTTTCTTCCGCCTCACTTCTCTGATGCAAGGACATTGTCATGGCAGAACACGAAACGCCCAAACAAGATCACGCCGCCCCCGAAAAAGAATCTTCCGCCAGCATGAAAAAGGCCGCCGAAGACCTCGTGGCCATGGTCGAAGCAGGCGCACGGGAACCTTCGAATTTTTTCGCGTCGGGAGCGATCACACTTTTATGCCTGTGCTGGTCCGGCTTTCAGCTTTTTCTGGCCTACCAGCCCCTGAATTCGCACATCGCCCGGGCTTGGCACCTGGCGTTTGCAGTGTGTCTGGCCTTCCTTGCCTATCCTGCCTACAAGCAGCAAACTGCGCCCATGTGGGTCAAGTGGACCAGAAAAGTCATACCCAATTTCGCTAGGCGCTCCATACGCACCTACATTCCCTACTACGACATGGTACTTGCGGCGCTGGCCACGGCCGGAGCGCTCTACATCTGGTGGGATTACGACCAGCTCATCAATCGCCAGGGCCTGCCCAACACCATGGACATCTGGATGGGCATCATCCTGATAGTGCTACTGCTTGAAGCCGCCCGACGCTCCCTGGGCCCGGCCCTGACCATTCTTGGCTCCGTTTTTATGGCCTACACGGTCTTTGGCCCCTATCTGCCTGAAGTGCTCCGACATCGGGGTGTACCGCTCGATTTCATCATCAGCGACATGTACCTGACCACTACCGGTATTTTCGGTGTGCCTCTTGGCGTATCGACAGACTTCGTCTTCCTCTTCGTCCTCTTCGGCGCCCTGCTTGACCGCGCAGGCGGAGGAAAATATTTCATCGACGTGGCCTTCTCGGCGCTAGGCACCTTTCGCGGCGGGCCGGCCAAAGCCGCAGTCCTGGCCTCGGGTCTGACAGGGCTTGTCTCGGGCTCTTCCATCGCCAACACCGTGACCACGGGTACCTTCACCATCCCGCTGATGAAGAAGGTCGGCTTTCCGGCATACAAGGCTGCAGCAGTGGAGGTCGCGGCTTCCACCAACGGCCAGCTCATGCCGCCGGTCATGGGCGCGGCAGCCTTCATCATGGCCGAGATAATAGGCATTCCATACCTGGATGTCGTCCGGGCCGCATTCCTGCCAGCGATAATTTCCTACATCGCCCTTTTCTGGGTCGTACACGTCGAATCCATGAAGCTGGGCATCAAGGCCATTCCACGCAGCCAGCTTCCGCCCTTCTTCAAGACCTTGCTGCGGGGCTGCCATTTCATCATCCCCTTGGCAGTACTGATCTTTTTTCTGGTCGTCGTACGTCGATCACCCGTGACCTCGGCGCTCCTGGCCATCGAGAGCCTGACCGTGATCATGCTGATCCAGCGCCCGATCATCGCCTACCTGACCATGAGCGCCCATCGCCGCGCCGGCACCCTGGATCCGGACGTGGACACCAAGCGTTTCATGACCGCAGCCTTCCGCCAGGGTCTTGTCGATATCTGGAACGGCCTGATCATGGGCGCCCGCAACATGATCTCCGTGGGCGTTGCCACCGCCACGGCAGGCATCATTGTCGGCGTGGTGACCATCACCGGCCTTGTCGGCCGTTTCATCACCCTCATCGACACCATCTCCATGGGCAACGTGGTCCTGATGCTCATCTTCACGGCCATTACCAGCCTGATCCTGGGCATGGGCATGCCGACCACGGCCAATTACATCATCATGGCCACTCTTACGGCTCCTGTCATCGTGCAGCTCGGTGCCGACGCGGGCCTGGTCTTCCCCGTCATCGCGGCCCATCTGTTCGTCTTCTATTTCGGAATTCTCGCCGACGACACTCCTCCGGTGGGACTTGCCGCCTATGCAGCAGCGGCCATTGCACGCTCCGATCCGATTAAAACCGGTGTGCAGGGTTTCGCCTATGACCTGCGCACCGGGATTCTGCCTTTCATTTTTCTCTTTAACACCGATCTGCTCATGATCTCAGGAGTGACCGCCACCGGTGACATCATCTGGCTTGACGACTACCTGCACATCGCGTGGATCTTCTTTTCCGGGATTGTCGCCATGTTTGCGTTCGCCTCGGCGATCCAGGGCTGGCTGGTCAAAAGCTGCAACTGGGCGGAGCGTCTGCTGCTGCTGGCGATTTGCGCCACTACATTCCGACCCGGAGCATTTGCTCCGTACCTGCCCTTTGACAGGCTTGGAATGCAGATTCTGGGAGTTTGCGTTTTCTTCCTTCTTGTCGCATGGCAAATGACGGTTAAAAAGACCAAGAAAAAAGTCACCACCTAAAAAGGCGAGGCACTGCATGTACAAACGCGTTCTTGTCCCCATTGATTTGCAGGAGTCTGACGATCGCGCTCGCTGCATGGGCTTGGAGAGATCAATTGAACTTTGTCGATTGTACAAAGCTCAACTGCATATCCTGACAGTAGTACCTGACATGGGAATGCCCATTGTTGCCAATTACTTTCCTCCTGACGCCGGCGACAAGATTGTCGCCGAGGCAGAGGAGATGCTTCATGAGATGGTTGGCGTCTATATTCCTGAAGATATAGACGTTAATTATCTTGTCGCGCAAGGATCCATCTATAGAAGGATTTTGCGTATGGCTGAAAAAATAAATGCGGACCTTATCGTGATGCCTGCGCATCGGCTCAAACTGCAGGACTATCTTCTGGGCACAAACACGGCCAAGGTAGTCCGGCATGCGCAGTGCTCAGTGCTGGTGGTGCGCTACGACTCCGAAGAATCCTGCGTGATCTTCGATCAATCAGGCGACTCCGAAGACGACGAATAATCGCGCAAGATCGGCTTTTCAAACACGCCATCAATGGTAACGTTACCCGGTCTGCTCCCGGGCAGCCTTCCGCCTTCGGGAAGCTGCCCGGGAGCAGGCCGGGTTTCACATGTTCCAAACCACAATTCGAACCTGCCAAACATCCTCCTGGCCGGCTACCAAAGAAAATCGAACTTAATTTTCAGGCTGGGGGCCGATCCGTGCTCAACTGCCTTTACATCCTGCCCCGCACACTTCAGAATGTAATTTTTTGAAGGAATCCCATGAACCACTCCGTCATAGTCATCGGCGGCGGGCCTGCCGGTCTTCTCGCCGCTGCCACCGCAGCATCCGGGGGCGCTTCCGTCACCCTGCTCGAACGCATGGACCGTCCGGGCCGCAAGCTCCGAATCTGCGGCAAGGGCCGCGGCAACATCGGCAACACCGCGCCTCTGGATGAGTTCCTGACCCATTTCGGCAAGAATTTTCGTTTCCTGCGCCCGGCCCTGTCCCATTTTTTCACCAAGGACACCATCGCACTTCTGGACGCTCTAGGCGTTCCGACCAAGGAAGAGCGCGGCGGACGCCTTTTTCCAGCCAGCGACAGCGCCCAGGATCTTGTGGACGCTTTTGTCCGCAACGCCAGGGCAAAGGGCGTTACCATCCGCACCGGATGCCGGGTACGGGGCATCAACCGCAAGGACGAGCAATTCGAAGTCTCTTTCGGCTCTCAGACCCTCACGGCAGACAGGATCATTCTGACCACGGGCGGGGCCTCCTATCCCGCGACCGGCTCCACCGGGGACGGCTACGACCTGGCAAAATGCCTCGGACACGCCATAGTGCCCATCGCTCCGGCGCTTGTTCCACTGATTACCGCCGGCGATACTGCAGCCAGGTTGCAGGGGTTGTCGCTCAAGAATGTCCGCGTCGAATTGCGCGTCGACGGCAAAAAGGCGGGAGAAGACATGGGCGAGATGCTCTTCACCCATTTCGGACTGTCCGGCCCCCTCATCCTGACCTTGAGCAAGGCTGCCGTGCGTGCGGTGGACCAGGGCAAAAAGACCGAGATACTCATCGATCTCAAACCCGCCCTGGATCCGGCCAAGCTTGACGCCCGCCTGCTGCGCGACTTGGGAGAGCACGGCAAGATGCACATGGAAAACTTGCTGCGCGGCCTGATGCCTCCCAAGCTTATCCCCGTCTGCCTTGAACAGACGCGACTGGCCGGAGACAAGGCCGCCCATCAGATCTCCGCCGAGGAACGCAAACGCCTGCGCCTGTGGCTCAAGGAACTGCGCTTCACCGTCAGTGGCTACCGCCCCTTGCGAGAGGCCATCATCACCGCCGGCGGCGTAGACCTGGCCGAGGTCAATCCCAAGACCATGCAATCGAAAATCTGCCCGGGGCTATTTCTGGCCGGAGAAATACTCGACATGGACGCCGACACGGGCGGCTTCAACCTGCAGGCGGCCTTGTCAACGGGCTACCTGGCGGGCCTGAGTGCTTCCGACATTCCCTGACCCTGCGCGTACGCGAAGATGGCTTTGCCGCAGGGTGACGTTCCCTCAAACTGCGACCCTGACCTTGCACGCACCCGGGGGTTACGCTAGGAGTTTGGCGGGAGACTTTGTTTCCCAAGGAGTTTTTCATGACCGACTTCAAAATTCCCGCTCCCGGCGAACCGGCTCCCCCTTTCTGCCTCGGCGGCGCTTCCGGAACCGACATCCGGCTTGAGGACTACGCGGGGCGCTGGGTGGTTCTCTACTTCTACCCCAAGGACAACACTCCCGGCTGTACCGTTGAGGCACAAGAATTTTCCGCCCTGAAGGATCAGTTCGCGAAGTTGAATGCCGTAGTCCTCGGCGCGAGCCCGGACTCCGTCAAATCCCATCAGAATTTCACGGGCAGGCACGCCCTGGAGGTGGAGCTGCTGAGCGACCCCGAACATGAGATTCTGAAACAATTTGGGGCCTGGAGGCTCAAGAAAAACTACGGCAGGGAATACATGGGCGTGACTCGTTCCACATTCCTCATCGACCCCTCTGGAATCATCCGCCGCTCCTGGCCTTCGGTCAAGGCGGCCGGACACGCAGCCGAAGTGCTGGTCGCTTTGAAAACGCTGGTTTGAGCAGAAGATCCATGCCGCGAGGACAAAGCAACCTTCTGACGGAGCTGAAAAGCCTCGTCGCCGCCATCGAGGGCAGCGCACGAACGAACGACCCGGTCGCATTCAAAGCCCACCTCAAGGAACTTGTCGTCTGGGCCCGGCAACTGATCCTGCGCGTCCCCCTTTCCTCCTCCGCGCCGGCATTGGAAAACGAGGGGCTCAAACGCAGGCTGCGCACCTCGAAAAGCAGTTTCGAGTCAATGATCTCCGCCTACAAGGCCATTCTGGACGCTTTTGAAACATTTCGCGGGACCGTCGATCTCGTTCAGCAAGCCAAGCGTCTGGATGAACTTCCCGCCACGCTGGACGCCATCCGGGGACTGCGCAATCTGCACACACTGCATGTCGTTCTGGACCATGACCTTTTCGAGCATCGCATTCCCAAGGGGGTCGGCCGGGCTTCGGCCGCCATGCTCAGGGAACGCCTGAAACAATTCTCGCCCAGCCCGCACGCTCCCAGGCTTTTTCTCGGCGAGGTCGGACAAATCGAAAAGCCCGACTTTTTCCTTGGGCTGGAACAGCCTCCGCCCTCCGGTTCCTGCTTCATCTTCGCCCTCGGACACAAATACGTGCACTCCAAGATCATTGGCGTGGTGGCGGCCTATGATCCGGACCCAACGCGCTATGCCCCGGACAAGGCCACTGATTTTCTGAGCCATTTCTGCGACATCCTGGCTTGCACCCTGATCACCGCCCTGGAACACGCTCAGCTTGAGGAGCTGACCGTGCGCGACGCCTTGACCGGAGTGAACAACCGCACCTACCTGGAGCGTCATGCCGGGCGCATCCTCGATTTTGCGGCGCGCAAAAAGCTCCCCGTGCACCTGCTCTTCATCGATCTGAACGGATTCAAGGCGGTCAACGACGCCCTCGGACACGAGGCTGGGGACGCCATTCTGGTGGCGGTGGCCAGGTCCATCAAGGCCATGATCCGCAAATACGACATCTTCGTACGCCTCGGTGGAGACGAATTCGTCATCCTGCTCCCGGACACGGACGAAGACATGGCCCTGACATTTGTCACCCGCCTACGCCGGACACTGGCCGGCATCGATGTCGGGCAGGCCTGCTCCCTGGATACAAATCTGCGAATTTCCGCTTCAGTCGGCGTGGCCCGCCACCAGCCGCCCCAGAGCCTGGAAAGCCTCATCAAGGCCGCCGATCAGCGCATGTACGAAGACAAGACACTCTCAAAAAACGGTCCGGCCGACGGGCATGATGCCTCCATACCAAAAAACACCCCTTTCCCGGCAAGGACCGAGCATTACCATGATTGAATTCGACATCTCCGGCTTCGGACAACGCACACTGCACCACCTGGTTCTGGACTACAACGGCACGCTGGCCCTTGACGGCCGGGTCCAACCCGGCGTGTTTTCGCGCCTGAGCCAACTCAAGAGCAAGCTGCAAATCCACATCCTTACTGCGGACACATACGGGACTGTACGTTCAACATTCGGCCAGTCAGACTATACGGTGCATGTCCTGCCCGCCGGCAACGAACGTGCGGCCAAGGCCGAATATGTACGCGAACTTTCGGCCCTGTCCTGCGCCTGCCTGGGCAATGGCAACAACGACTCCGTCATGCTTGAGGAAGCCGGATTGTCCATGGCCGTGCTCCAGCCCGAAGGGATCGCAAGGGCCGCCCTCACCTCGGCTCACATCCTGGTTCCCGGCATCGAGGCCGGTCTCGATCTGCTGCTGCACCCCAACCGCCTCAAGGCCACCCTGCGAGCCTGACGCGCAGGTGCGTAATACGCACGCAAATAAACTTTTCAAGTATCTAGTATTAATAATCCTTGTTGATTTATTCGGATCAAATAAGTACTCTTCAGAATCATTGAATTGAATTTCAAGCTTTCAAAAGAGGGGGGCGCATGATCAATACCCAGTCCATCAAATTCACCACCAAACTGTTTACAGGAATCCTGTCCATCCTGATACTGTCCATGGTTTCGGTAATCGCAGTTACCAACACGCTGGTAAAAGACGGACTCGAAAGTCTCGGACGGGATGCGCTGGAGAATATCAACAACTCCGTTTTCATCTCCCTGGAAACCCAGAACTCCCTTTTACTCGAAAAGCTCACCGGCGACATGACCATCCTGGAGGGAGAACTGGACCGCTACGGCTCCTTTGATCTGGACCCGAGCTACATGCTGGACCGCTCCATCACCAACCAGGTCTCAAAGAAGGTTGAGCAGGTCAGCATCCCGAGGCTCATGCTCGGAGGAACCGTCATAAACGGCAACACGGGCATCGTCGACAAGATCCAGTTCATGACCGGCGGGGTGACCACCATCTTTCAGGTCCTCGACGACAAACTGCTGCGGATTTCCACCAACGTGCGCATCAACGAAACGGACCGGGCGGTGGATACCTACATCCCCGCCGACAGCCCCGTATACAAGACCGTCATGAGCGGCGAGACCTACAACGGCCGCGCTTTTGTGGTCGACGACTGGTATGTGACCTCATACAAGCCCGTGTACAACGCGGACGACAAGATCGTGGCGGTCCTCTTCGTGGGGCGCAAGATACTGACCCCGCAACTGCGCGAAATGCTGACCACTATCAAGGCGGGCGGTGTCGGCTACTTTTTTGTATACAATTCCAAGGGTGAGGTGTTGGTTCATCCCACCCTCGAAGGGAAAAACATTTTTGAAGAGCCCGGCATCGGGGATTATTTCCGCGGCCACAATGACGGTTTCCTCGACTACGAATGGAACGCGAAACACAAGATCACCTACACCCAGCACTTCGAGCCCTGGGACTGGCATCTTGCCGTTGGCCTGAATAATGACCAGATGGTTCGCGGGCTGGACACGGAGATCATCACCAAGTGTATTTACGTCGGCCTGGCGATCATGCTGCTCGGCGTGTTCATTGCCGTGTTGCTCATCCGCGGCATCGCCAAACCCCTGAACCAGCTTGCGACCAAGAGCCTGCAGGTGGCCGAAGGAGACTACACCATCGCCTTTGCCCACCCGGCCAAGGACGCCATAGGACATCTGTCGGACGCCTTGAACACCATGGTCGGACGCACCAAGGAAATGCTCGGTGAAATCAACACCGCCACCCAGTCACTGGCTACGGCGTCAACGCAATTGTCGAGCATTTCCTCCCAGATGACCGAAGGATCGGCCCAGACTGCACACATGGCCACCACTGTCAGCAGCGCGGCAGAGGAAGTCAGCGGCAACATGAACTCCGTCTCGGCGGCCATGGAGCAGGCCTCCATGAACATGACCACCGTGGCCACGGCGGCAGAAGAGATGTCCGCCACCATCCACGAGATCGCCCAGAATTCCGAACGGGCCAAGAACACCACGGCCAGCGCAGTGTCCAAGGCTCAGGCCGCCTCGGGCAGAGTCGACGAACTGGGGACGGCCGCCAAGGAAATCAGCGCCGTAACCTCAACCATCACCGCCATCTCCTCCCAGACCAACCTGCTGGCCCTGAATGCCACCATCGAGGCGGCGCGGGCAGGCGAGGCAGGGCGAGGATTTGCCGTCGTGGCCAACGAGATCAAGGAACTCGCGCAGCAGACGGCCAAAGCCACCGAGGACATCCGCGAGAGGATCACGGGAATCCAGTCCGTAACCACCCAGACGGTGGGCGACATCTCCGATATCACCGGAGTCATTGCCGAGATGAATGAAATCGTGAGCACCATCGCGGCAGCCGTTGAAGAACAGTCCGTGACCACCCGCGACATCGCGGAAAATGTCGGTCAGGCGTCCATGGGTATCAACGAAATCAATTCCAACGTGGCCACCAGCTCGTCCATGACCCACTCCATCAGTTCCGACATCGAAAAGGTGCGCTCGGCCTCGGACGAGATGACCGCAAGCAGCCAGACCGTGCAGCAAAGCGCGATGGAACTTTCCGAACTTGCCGAACGCCTGCAGGACCAGGTTTCGCGTTTTAAGATCTAGCCCCATCCAGCGGACGGAAAAAAGGGCCAAACGCGGCCTTTTTTCCGTCCGTGCTCAACGTTGCCCTATCGGGCCACAAAATCAGCAGCCCGGAAAAACAAACAATTTCAAAAGTTCCCACTCTATTTCTGCCTGAAATCAAAAAAGTGTTTGACAAAGCACAAGGCTCTACCTAGAAGCGTTTTCTCGTGTCGGGATGTAGCGCAGCCTGGTAGCGCACCTGAATGGGGTTCAGGGGGCCGGAGGTTCAAATCCTCTCATCCCGACCACACGAAAGCCCACATAGCTCAGTTGGCAGAGCGCGTCCTTGGTAAGGACGAGGTCAGCAGTTCAATCCTGCTTGTGGGCTCCAGACATCAAAGCCGATCCTTGTGATCGGCTTTTTTGTTGCGTGTTATCCACCTTTTTCACAAAGTTCTCTTTTTGCCGCTCCACTGCTAAATCTTCCCGGTCAAACAAAAACCTTTCCCCGCGAGGAATACATGCACGTAGGCTCCTACTCCTTTCAGGAATTCAAGAACAAGGCAGCAGAATTTCACGGCTACCCCGCCCCCGGCCTTTTGATCGGCGGTTACATG
>PHBE01000018.1:0-25045 GCA_002841885.1 Deltaproteobacteria bacterium HGW-Deltaproteobacteria-18 | reverse complement strand
AGGCCGCGCTGCCGCCGAACATCCTTTTCGAAGCCGTGGTCGAGAGCAAGAAATGCCTGCCCGACGCGGTGCAACTCCTGACCCTGTGCAGCATCGGCAACGGCTGGATGAAGATCATAAACCTCGGCCGCTACGCCGTGTCCCTTTTTGACAAGTACACCGGCGAAGGCGTGCGCGTCAGCGTAGACCTGGACAAGCTCAAGGACTGGCCCGAGATTCAGGGCTGGTTTTTAAAGCTCGTGCCCAAGAAGGATCAGGACACGGAAAAACTGTTCCTCGAAATCGAAACCGCCGGGGACACCATTCTGCGACTGGAAAAAGTCACGGTGCAGAAGCGCCTGCTCGGCCACAGCCACATGACCCGCATCGAGGCATGCCCTGTCTGCCGTGAAGCCTACCCGATCAGCGACGGAGCCATCTGTCGCGGCTGCCAGGGAGAGGCCCCATACGAACACACCCGCTCGGCCGAAGCCAAGGAATGCATGCCCACACGCGTGCCCGTGGCCGAAGCCGTGGGCCGCAAAGCCCTGCACGACATGACCCTCATCAAACCCGGCGAAAGCAAGGGTGCGGAATTTCTGGCCGGACAGACCATCACGGCTGGTGATGTCTGCCGCTTGCAGCAGATGGGCCGTAACAGCGTCTACGTTCAGGACGAGAGCCTGCCTGCAGGCGAGTTCGTGCACGAGAACGATGCGGCGATCAGCTTTGCCGGACGCATGGCCGGCGAGGGTATCGCCTGTTCGGGAGAGCCACGGGAAGGCAAGATCGACTTCCACGCGGCCCGCTCCGGCCTGCTGTTGGTCGACCTCGAAGCTCTTGAGCGCTTCAACCTGACCCCCAACGTCATGTGCGCCACACGCCAGCACTGCGCCCTGGTGGAAGAAGGCCGACTGGTGGGCGGCACCCGCGCCATTCCGCTCTTTCTGACCCGTGAAAACTTCAGCCGCGCCCTGAGCGCCTTGGGCGACGGGCCGATCATGTCCATCGCCCCGCTGCGCAGGGCCAAGATCGGCGTGCTGGTCACGGGCACGGAAGTCTTTCAGGGCCTGATCGAAGACAGGTTCGCGCCCATCATCCGCGCCAAGGCTGAAGCGCTGGGCTCCCTGGTGGTGGGCGAGGTATTCGCCCCTGACGACCGGGAGGCCATTGCCGATGGCGTGAAGCAGCTGCTGGATCTTGGCGCCGACCTCATCGTGACCACGGCCGGGCTGTCGGTTGATCCCGACGACGTGACCCGCAAAGGGCTGGAGGACGCCGGAATGACCGACGCCCTGCATGGTGCGCCGATCCTGCCCGGAGCCATGACGCTCATCGGCCGCATCGACGGCGTGCAGATCATGGGCGTGCCCGCTTGCGCCCTCTTCTTCAAGACCACGAGCCTCGATGTGCTCCTCCCCCGCCTGCTGGCCGGCGTGAACATCACCCGCCGCGACCTGGCCCGCATCGGCGAAGGCGGGGTCTGCCTGCAGTGCAACACCTGCACCTACCCCAAGTGCACCTTCGCCAAATAGCCGAAAACACAGCCTGACAACGTCAAGGAGCCTCGCCGTCGCGATCTGACAGCGGGGCTCTCTTTTTATTCTCTAACCGCCCTTGCCCATCACCCGATCATCGATTACCCACCGTGAAAGCGTCATCACCTCGGAGGAATCATGATCAGCATCGACCAGCTTCTCGTCTTCAGCCTGAGCTCACTGTTGCTCATCTTCACGCCCGGCCCGGACATCATATACGTACTGACGCGCGGCGTGGCCCAGGGGCGCTCGGCTGCGCTGGCCGCGGCCATGGGCTTCAGCCTGGGCAACATCGGGCACACCCTGCTTGCGGTCTTCGGGATTTCGGCCATTCTGGCCTCGTCGGCCATGGCCTTCACCCTGGTCAAGGTCGCAGGCGGCATCTACCTGCTCTACCTCGGGTACAAACTCTGGACCGCGGACCCGAAGCTCGCCATCTCCGCGCAAGGAGAACACAAGACGGCCCGCCTCATCTTTCGCCAGTCGATTCTCGCCAACCTGCTCAACCCCAAGGTCGCGATCTTCTTCCTGGCCTTCTTCCCACAGTTCGTGCGCCCCGCCCAAGGACATCCGGCCATGCAGATGATGATCCTCGGCCTGACCTTTGTCGTGTTGACCATGGTCGGCTTCGGGCTGGTGGCCCTTGGCGCGGGAGTGCTCAACTCCCGGCTGACTGCACGCCCATCCCTCTCGGCCTGGCTGCACAAGAGCGCCGGAGCCGTTCTTATGCTGCTCGGCCTGCGCCTGATCTGGGCCGACCGCTAGACCAGAAAAAGGCGGGCCGCATCCGGTCCGCCTTCATTCCCCTCGTTCGCAAAAAAACTACATCCACCGTTTCCTTGCCAGCAGAAGCCAGGCCAGCAGGCAACCTCCGACGGAGATCCCGGAAACAATGGCGAAGGCATGTGGCGAACTCTGAAATGGCGTCACGATGTTCATGCCATAAACGCCCGAAATGATGTTGGGGATCATGAGGATGATGGTGAAGCCCGTCAGAAACTTCATGACCATGTTCATGTTGTTGGAGATGATGGAGGCGAACGCGTCCATGGTCCCGGACAGGATGTCGCTGTGGATCTTGGACATGTCGATGGCCTGCCGGTTCTCGGTGATGGCGTCCTCCAGCAGGTCGGACTGATCCTCTGTCAGCTGGATGGTGCGCATGCGCAGGACCTTGTCCATGATGATGTCGTTGGCCTTGAGGGAGGTCGTGAAGTAGACCAGACTCTTCTCGATACCCAGCAGCTCGATGAGCTCCTCGTTGCGCATGGACTGTTGCAGCCGGTGCTCGATGACGTCCGAACGCCTGATGATGTCCTTGAGAAATCGCAGGTAGATGAGGGACGTGCGCTGCATGAGGTGAATGGCGAAACGCATCCTGTCCGCCGTATCCACGATGCGAGTGCGCCCGTTCAGTATCCCGGTGACCAGATCCTGCGGAGAGCGGCAGACCGTGACCACGGCCGTGGGTGTGATGATCACGCCGATGGGCTGAGTCAGATAGGGGATGCGGTGGTCGGAGACATTCTCGACGGGCACGCGCAGGACCAGCAGCAACACCCCGTCCTCAAGCTCCAGGCGGGCGCGCTCGTCGACATCCAGGGGGTCGGTCAGATGGTCGAGGGGAATGCCGAGCAGGATAGACGTGCGCTGCAACTCTTCCTCGGAAGGGTTGATCAGGTTGACCCAGCAGTCGGAGTCGAGGTGTTCCTGTGGAGACAGAATCCCGTCAATGGTCTTGTGGATTGTAATCATGTCGTGAGTCCTTCAAATGGTGTGAACAGGCAAAAAAATGCGCCGGGTTCATTTGCAGCCCGGGCATGGCCCAAAACCGATTTGCAGAATCACGAGTACGGGTCCGCGGAACGACCCGCGGCACGGGAAAACTGTCCGGAGCGGACAAAACGGCGGCAAAAGACCGCACGGGAACGAAAAGTGTGGGAAAGCATGATCCACCTGCCGCAGCGCCGAGGCTCCGTCAGGCGGCCTGGTCAGGCGCGATGAGGACGGGGAGCTCGACGAAAAAGTTTACGATGTCGGAAGCAGGGCCTAGGGCCGCAACTGTCGCCAGAATCCACTGTGATCTCCTTTGCATGTCGCCCGGGCACCATGTCCGGGACACAAAAACGATGGCATCCCCTACGCCAGACACTCTCAAAACGCAAGTCCAACCCTGGGGTTAAAGACGCAACCGCTCAAAAAAGTTCCTGAAATCCATGCCACACGCGTTGCCCTTGAAGACGATTTAACGTAAGCGCAATCAGTTATTTTACGATGGCCCCTTTTCATATGCGA
Organism: Deltaproteobacteria bacterium HGW-Deltaproteobacteria-18; assembly: GCA_002841885.1. Taxonomy (NCBI): domain Bacteria; class Deltaproteobacteria; species Deltaproteobacteria bacterium HGW-Deltaproteobacteria-18. The sequence continues at coordinate 21,233 of PHBE01000018.1, read as the reverse complement.
CCTTCGGGACGCATCCCCTTCAGAGCGCCAGGATGAAACATGATTTTTGACAACATCCGCATGAAGCCCAAGCTCCTGTTCCTGTTCATCATGACCGGAATCGTTCCGCTGGGCATCGTGGCCCTCATCGGCAGCTACTCCGCCTCCAACGCCCTCCTGGATCTGGCCTTCGAGCAACTCGGCAGCATCCAGACCATCAAGCGCGACAAGCTGCAAACCACCCTGACCGAACGCATCAGCGGACTCAAACTCCTGGCCGGACTGAGGCAGACTCAGCAGGCCGTGGACGACCTGAACGCGCTTGGGGAAGAAGATCCGGCGCGGCCCTTCCCCATCGACTCAAGCGAATATCAAAGAATTCACGGCAGATATGATTCCCAACTCAAGGGTTACATCGCCGTCAACGGTTTTGAAGACCTCTACCTTATCGACCGCAGCAGCGGCAATGTCATGTACGCGGCCGGTCAGGGCGAGGAGCTTGGCACCAGCCTGGCCACAGGACGCTACCGGCACACGGCGCTGGCCAGGCTCTGGGAGCGGGTGCTGCGCAGCGGAGACGTGGCCTTCGAGGATTTCAGCGCCTATGAACCCAACGGTGGAAGCCAGGCCGCCTTCGTCGGCTATCCGGTCCTCGACCTGCAGGGCGGAGTGGCCGGAGTCATCGCCACGCGCGTCTCGGGGGAATTCATCAACCAGATAATGCCCTCCCGGCAGGGACTGGGCAAATCGGGCGAATCCTATCTGCTGCGCTGGCTCGAATCCCAGAAAAAATTTGAAATGCGCAGTGATATCAAAACTATGGGCAACGGCCTGTACGTCATCGGCTACACCCTTCCCCGCACCCCTGCCTACTGGCATGACGCCGTGGTCAAGGGTTTCGACGGGGGCGGCGGCACCTACGAGGACAGCGCGGGCACCACGGTGCTGGTGGCCTTCAACACGCTGGACGTGCTGGGCACCAACTGGATTCTGATTTCAAAGATCGACAAGGGTGAAATTCTGCGCCCCATCTGGACCTTCCTGCTGATCATCTGCGTCACCGGCGCAGTGCTGGCCCTCATGATCGCGCCCGGTGCCTATGGCCTGGCCAAGGGCATCAGTCAGCCACTGGAACAAGGTGTAAGCTTCGCCGAGGCCATCTCCGCCGGAGACCTCAAGGCCAGGCTGGACCTGCGCCAAAAGGACGAACTGGGCATGCTGGCCAAGGCCCTGAACAGCATGGCCCGCAACCTGCGCGAGATGGACTGGCTCAACCAGGGCAAAACCGGGCTCGACGACACCCTGCGCGGTGAACACAGCCCGCAGGAGCTGGCCCGGCTCTTCATCTCTTTTCTTTGCAAGCATCTGGACAGCCAGATCGGGCTCTTTTTTCTGCATGACGACGGCGAACTGGTACTGACCGCGTCCTACGCCTTCACCAACCGACAGGGCCAGTTCACCAGGCTGCGCGTGGGCGAAGGGCTGGTCGGCCAGGCCGCCCTGGAAGGAGAAATCCTCACCTTCGAACGGGTCGAAGAGGGCGCGCCGCATTTTCATTTCGGTCCCGGCGAAACAGTCCCCACTCATTTCCTGGCCGCGCCCGTGTTCATGGGCAAGGAACTGCTCGGCGCGTTCCTCATCGGCCGGGAATACGCGTTTTCGCCCCTGCACAGACAGTTCATAACCGACATCGCCAAGAATACGGCTGTTCTGTTCAACATGGCCACCTCGCGCGGTGTGATTGCGGGCCTCTTGAGGCAGGCGCAGGAACAGCAGGAGATGTTGCGGGTGGCCAACGAGGAACTCGAAGAGCAGACCAACATGCTCAAAGAGTCCCAGAGCGAGCTGCAAGCCCAACAGGAAGAGCTGCAGGTCACCAACGAGGAGCTTGCCGAACAGACCCGCGCCCTCAAGGAATCCGAGCGCCGGCTGCAGGACCAGCAGGGCGAGTTGCGCTCCGTTAACGACAAGCTTGGCGAGCGGGCCATGGAGCTTGAGGACCAAAAAAGCGCAATCCGCCGCAAGAACAAGGAACTTCTGCGCGCACAGGAACAACTCAAACTCAAGGCGCAGGAACTGGAGAGCGCGAGCAGGTACAAGTCCGAATTCCTGGCCAACATGTCCCACGAGCTGCGCACACCGCTCAACTCCATCCTCATCCTGTCCCAGCTGCTGGCACACAACAAGGAAGGCAATCTTTCCACGAAACAGACGGAAGCGGCTTCGGCCATCAACTCTTCGGGCGCTGACCTCTTGCGCCTCATCAACGAAATTCTCGACCTGTCCAAGGTCGAAGCAGGCAAGGTCGAGCTTCATCTGGAAGAGATGCCGCTGTCAGCCATGATCTCGGACCTGCAACGGGTCTTCAAGGGTGTCGCGGTGGAGAAAGGCGTGTCCTTTGCGGTTGAACAGGACCAGGACCTGCCCGAGTCCATACTCACCGATACGCACCGGTTGCAGCAAGTCCTGCGCAATCTCCTGTCGAATGCCTTCAAGTTCACGGAGCACGGCAGCGTGACCCTGTCCATTTCCCGCCCCGGTCCGGAAGTCTCTCTGCCCGAAAGCATCCCCTCTGCCGAAGAGGCGATCTGCATCGCGGTCACGGACATGGGCATCGGCATCCCCGAGGACAAACAGGCCACGATCTTCGAGGCCTTCCGCCAGGCCGACGGCAGCACCAGCCGCAAGTACGGCGGTACGGGCCTTGGGCTGTCCATTTCCCGGGAACTGACCAAACTTCTGGGAGGAGAAATCCGCCTGCACAGCCGGGAAGGGCAAGGCTCGACCTTCAGTCTGATCCTGCCTCTACGCCACAGCGCAAGCCCCTCCGTGGACGAAATCCGCCGCAGGGAGTTTGCGCCCGAACAGAAAACGGAGCAGCCCCTGGCTGCAAAGCCGGAGCCCGACACACCTTCCCCCTATCTGCAGGACGATCGCGCCAACCTGAAACCTGGCGACAAGTCCTTGCTGATCATCGAAGATGATCAGAATTTTGCCCGCATCCTGCGAGACCTGGCGCGAGACATGGGGTTCAAGGCCCTCTTGGCGGCCGACGGCGAAACCGGTCTGCACTTTGCGGACTTTCATGCCCCAAGCGCCATCATCCTCGACAATGTCCTGCCAGGCATGAATGGCTGGACCGTCATGGAGCGGCTTAAAACTGACCCCAGAACGCGGCACATCCCCCTGTCTTTCATCTCGGCGGAAGACCGCAACCTGGAAGCCATGCGCATGGGTGCCCTGGCCTTCCTGACCAAGCCCGTGGAACTCGACGAACTGAGACGTCTTTTCGAAAGAATTGACTCCTTTATCAGGAAGCCCACGCGCAGGCTGCTCGTGGTTGACGACGACGATCTGCAACGGGAGTCCATTCGCGCGCTGATCGGCAACGGCGACGTAGAGACCGTGACCGCTGCGTCAGGAGCCCAGGCGCTGGAGCTGCTCAAATCCCAGAATTTCGACTGCATGATCCTGGATCTTGGACTTAACGACATGTCCGGCTTTGAGGTGCTGCGAACACTTCGCTCCGGCCCCAAGCCCTCCGCCCTGCCTGTGGTCGTCTACACGGGCCGGGACTTGAACGACGATGAGGAGCGCAGACTCTCGCAGTACGCGGAGAGCATCATCGTCAAGGGCGCACGCTCCCCGGAACGCCTGCTGGAGGAGACGACGCTCTTCCTGCACCGGGTCCAGGCAAATCTGCCCCAGGAAAAGCAGCGCATGCTCCAGACGGACGCGGAGCCGGAATCCGTACTCGACGGACGCACCGTCCTCGTGGTCGATGACGACATGCGCAACATTTTTGCACTGACCAGCGTCCTTGAGGAAAAAGGAATGCAGGTCGTGGTGGCCCGGGACGGCAGCGAGAGCCTGACCAGGCTGCACGAAAATCCCGAGATCGATCTGGTGCTCATGGACATCATGATGCCGGTCATGGACGGCTATGAAGCCATGCGGGAGATCCGCAAGGATTCCAAACTCAAAGACCTGCCCATCATCGCACTGACCGCCAAGGCCATGAAGGGAGACAAGAGCGCCTGCATCGAGGCCGGAGCCAACGACTATCTGGCCAAACCCGTGGACATGAACAAGCTGCTCTCGCTGCTGCGCGTCTGGTTGTACCGCAAGTGAACGTCCAGCCCGAGACCGAGCGCATCGAACTGCGTCTGCTGCTGGAAGCCATCTACCTCAAATACGGGTACGACTTCCGCAACTACTCCATGGCCCACCTCAAGCGCCGGGCCGAGTACAGACTGAGCCTTTCAGGACTGGCTTCCATCTCGCAGTTGCAGCACGCGGTCCTGCACGACGAAAAGATGTTCCTGATTTTCTTGAAGGACCTGTCCATCAACGTCTCGGAGATGTTCAGGGACCCGCCGTTCTACAAGGCGCTCAGAAACGAGATCCTGCCCATGCTCGGCACCTACCCGTCCTTCAGGATCTGGCATGCGGGCTGTTCCGCCGGGCAGGAAGTGTACTCCATGGCCATCCTGCTGCACGAGGCCCGGATGCGCGAGCGAGGACAGATCTACGCCACCGATTTCAACCGCGCCATTCTGGAACAGGCTAAAGAAGCCGCCTTTCCGCTGGCGCAGCTCAAGGACTATACGACCAAATACCAGCAGGCGGGCGGGGAAAACTCGTTTGCCGACTACTATGCGGCCAATGACGAGCGGGCGGTGCTGTGTCCGTTTTTAAAAGACCGGATTTTCTTTTCCGAGCACAACCTGGTCACGGATGGAGTTTTCGGTGAAATGCACCTGATAGTCTGCCGCAACGTCCTCATCTACTTCAATCGCGAGTTGCAGGACCGGGTGGTGGGACTTTTTGTCGACAGTCTGTGCCCTGGGGGTTTTTTGTGTCTTGGGAGCAAGGAGAGCCTCAAATTTTCCAAACATGCGGACAAATTCGAAGTCGTGCGGGAAAAGGAAAAGATATACCGCAAGCGCAGGGACGTATGAAAAAGGAATTCAAGGCAGTTGTTGTCGGGGTTTCCTCCGGGGGCCTCGAAGCTCTCAAAATTCTTGTCCCGGGACTGCGCAAGGACCTCGCCGTGCCAGTCCTCATCGTGCAGCACCTTTCGCCACATGCGGATTCCTATCTTCCGGAACGACTGAACGAGGTGAGCGGGCTCAAGGTCAAGGAAGCGGAGGACAAGGAGCTTCTGCAGGCGGGCGTGGCGTACGTGGCTCCGCCTGATTACCATCTGCTGGTGGAACCGGACGGAAGCCTTACCTTGAGCGTGGACCCGAAAGTGAATTTCTCAAGGCCTTCGGTGGATGTTCTCTTCGAGACCGCTTCCGACGCCTTCGGAGCCGCGCTCGTCGGAGTGGTTCTGACCGGAGCCAACCAGGACGGAGCCAAAGGTCTGGCCCGCATCAAGCGCAGAAGGGGGCTGACCATCGTGCAGTCCCCGGAATCGGCCCTCGCAGACACCATGCCAAGGGCCGCCCTGGAGTCCACCGAGGTGGACCATGTATTGCCTTTGAGCGATATCGCCCCTTTTTTGAACAAACTGATTGGACCGAGCCATGCCAACACCGATTGACATCCTGATCGTGGACGATCGCCCGGAAAACCTGTTGACCCTGGAACATCTCCTTGAAAACCCGGAGCTGAACATTGTACGCGCGGGTTCCGGACAGGAAGCCCTGGCCCGCCTGCTGGACCACGATTTCGCCCTGGTGCTGCTGGACGTGCAGATGCCGGACATGGACGGTTTCGAGACGGCGGAACTGATGCGCGGAAACAAGCGCACCCGGCACATTCCCATCATCTTTGTCACCGCCAGCCATACCGAGCACCAGCACATTTTCCGCGGCTACGATTCCGGTGCCGTGGACTATCTGTTCAAGCCGCTGGACCCGCAGATGCTCTTCTGCAAGGTCCGGATATTTCTGGAAATCCACCGTCAACGTCATGCCCTGCAACGCAAGACGAGGGAGCTTGACGCCAGAATCGCCGAACTCAATCTGCTGCAGGCCGAGCTGGAGGAAAAAAACCGCCAGCTGCAGCTCCTGTCGTCCCTTGACGGGCTGACCGGCATCCCCAACCGTCGTCAATTCGACGAGATACTCAACCTGGAGTGGAATCGCATGGCGCGCGAAAAAGCTCCTCTCTCCCTGATCATCCTGGATGTGGATCATTTCAAGCTTTTCAACGACCGCTACGGCCATCTGACCGGAGACTGCTGCCTGTGCCGTGTTGCCTCGGCCCTGGCGGGCATGATGCGGCGACCCGCCGACATGGTCGCACGCTATGGCGGCGAGGAGTTCGCTGCCATCCTGCCGGGCACCAGCGCCGAAGGGGCGCAACTGGTGGCGGAGAGCATGCGCCGGACCGTGGCGGAGCTTGCGATTGAACATCTGGACTCGCCGGTCCAGCACGTTGTCACCGTCAGCCTTGGAGTGAGCACGGTGGTCCCGATCCACGGCTGCATCCCCGCAGACCTCATCCAGGCTGCAGACCAAGGCCTCTACCAGGCCAAGCAGGAAGGCCGGGACCGCTGGATTCGCACCGACTGCATTCCCTTGTCCTGCAAGTCTCCCTGGAACTAGACGTTTTTGACCATTCAAAACCTATGAATTCAATGCAATGTGACAACGGAGCGCATGAAATGACTACTCCAGACTCATTGTCCCAGAACGCCTTCTGGCTTCTTGACGGGCGGGGACATGGAGCGATTCAGGACTGGTTGCCGGGACAGGACGTGCCGCGAGACAGCGGGCTCGCATGGATCCACCTGAACTATGCCGATGCTGAAGCCCGGGACTGGCTGCTGCGATCCGAATTGCTGAGCATTCCGGTGGCCGAGTCTCTGCTCGATGAGGAAACAAGGCCTCGCGTGCTTCATCACGGCCAAGGGCTGCTCCTGACGTTGCGTGGAGTGAACCTCAATCCCGGCGCCGAACCCGAGGACATGGTCTCCATAAGGCTGTGGATCCAGGAGGGCCGGATCATCTCCACACGCAAGCGCCGGCTCAGATCCGTGCAGGCTGTCCAGAACATGCTCGAAACGGGCCAAGGTCCACGCAGCAGCGGGGAATTCCTGGCGGTGCTCCTCAAGCTCATGACGGACAGCATCGGAGAGGTCATCGAAGCATTGGAAGACAAGATGGCCGATGTGGAAGAGAATATCGTGGATCATCAGGGGGCGTTGGCCCGCGAAAGCCTGGCGGATCTTCGCAGGCAGGCCATTGCGCTGCGCCGTTATCTCGCGCCTCAGCGCGAAGCACTGTCACGTCTCACCACCGAGCAGGTTCCATGGATGAGCCCGGACGATCATTTCCGGATCCGCGAAACCACAGACGAGCTCATCAGGCACATAGAAGACCTTGACGCCGTCCGTGAACGCGCGGCCCTGGCCCATGAAGAATTTGTGAACCACGCCTCGGAGCAGTTGAACCGCCGCATGTTCATGCTTTCTGTGGTGACGGTCATCTTTCTTCCCCTGGGATTTTTAACGGGGCTTTTCGGCATCAATGTGGGCGGCATCCCCGGAGCCGCAAGCCCGTGGGGTTTTGCCGCTTTCTGCCTGGTTGTCGCACTGGCCGGAACAGGCATCTTCCTGATCTTCAAGCGGTCCCGCTGGCTATAAAAAAAGACGATTGATCATTCCAAGCATGGATTACAGCGCGGCGCCACCATGACGCGCACGCAAAGGACCTGATCAATCGTCTTGAGCGCCCTCTAACATCCCAGCACGCTCCTCTGCAAGAACGGATTGCGTTTCGAGTCTATCATCCATTCTGTCGAAATACCCGCTCAATTTGGACACGCAGCGCACCGAGATGCTTGAAAACCCCTCGGCAAGAAGCACATTCTCCAATGTGCGAAGCATTCGAGATGAACGGATCTCATTGCCAAGATGCAGTTCGTGGCATCCAGCTTCGCCAAGACGCAGCCGAAAGGGAAATTCTTCGTGGCCGGCCCTTTGCAAAGCCTCTTCCACTACCCTCTCTCCAGCAGCCAGGCGTTCAAGCAGGCGCGCATCTGGAGACAGGCCATAGGGCAGACGCGTCAGCAGACATGCGCGGGCCTGCTGCTCCGGCCGCGCAAGTCCCGTCTTCCTGGCCAGGGCGCGTATCATGTCCTTGGTCAGCCCGGCTTCGGCCAGAGGGGAGCTGATGCCAAGCTCAAGCAATGCCCGCCTGCCGGGACGAAACGTCCTCGCGTCCGAGGCGTTGGAGCCGTCACAGACAGGCGCCGTGGCGGCGGTCAGTATGTGCCCAAAAAGAAACCGCTTGCAGGCATAACATCGCTCCTTCGAGCCGGCCGCAACTTCGGGCAGGTTCAGGGGATCAAGCCGCAGCAATCTCACGGGCAGCCCCCTGCTCGCAGCCCACGCGAGGGCGTATTCGGACTCTTCGGGGGCAACATGCGGACCACAGACATGCACAAGAGCGACCGACACTCCGGCCATCAGCCCGGCATGGGCCAGAAAGCGGCTGTCAATGCCGCCGGAACAGGCCACGGTGAGGGCCCCCATTTCACGCAACCGGCCGAGCAGAATTTCCCAGGCGGAATCTTCATTATTCAAGGGCATCGGGCCTCCCCATTTCAAGCATATCTTTATCCAATGTTTTCTCTTCCCTGCCCGTCAAAAACACCGTAAGCGACCGCCATGAGCCATTTCAGCGCGATTCACGAAGTTGACGCAGGGGAGTTTTCGGTCCGCAGCGTCCTGATCCGGGGAGCCCGATTCTGCCTGATCTGGGACACCTTGACCAGACCGCAAGACATGACCCGCTTCGCCCAAATCTGCTCCGGGCAACAGTGTCTCGCCGTGTACAGCCACGCCGACTGGGACCACGTGCAAGGCACGACGGCCCTGGACGATCCCATTGTCATCGGCCATTCGGCATGCGCCCGGCGCTTCAAGATCGAGGTCCGGCAGACCCTGGCCGACATGCAGGCCCGGGAACCGGGCAAATGGGATGAAGTCAGGCTCATCCCTCCGCACATAACCTTCGAAAACCGCCTCGAACTTGACCTCGGCGGCCTGACGGTCCAGCTGCATTCCCTGCCCGGGCACACCCCGGACACTCTCGTCGCCTTCATACCCGAGATGCAGCTCCTGCTGGCCGGGGACGCAGTGGAGTTGCCCCTGCCCTGCGTTCCCGCAGACTGCAACCTCGATGCGTGGATAGAGGAGCTTCTGCACTGGCGCAGGCACACGGGAGCGTGCAGGATCATTCCATCCCACGGCCCCATGGGCGGAAAGGAAATTCTGACCAGCACCATCGACTATCTCGACGCCTTGCGCAGGGGTGAAAACATGCTCTTGCCTGAAGGGCTGTCCCCGTTTTACTCCACGACGCACAGGGACAACATGAGCAATCGCAACATGGGCAACAGATCGTAACGCGCCTGTATCCAAACAATTTTCAATATCAACCGAGGAGATCTCGATGAAGGTCGTCTTTCACCTGGACCTGGACGAAGAAAAGATTCTGCGCATCGCCCTGACCAACATGGAAAACCTGCGCGCCGCCAAGCCGGGAGCACGCATCAATCTTCTGGTCAACGGACCTGCAGTCAAATTTTTCCGCAAAAACGGCGAAGACGAATTCCTGACGCGCATCAAGAACCTGATCCAGTCCGAAGTAACGGTCTTCGTGTGCCAGAACGCCCTGCGCGCCTTCGAAATCCTCGAAGAGGACCTCTGCCCCGGTTGCGAAACCGTCCCGGCCGGCGTGGTCGCCCTCATCAAACTGCAGCAGCAGGGCTGCGCGTACATCAAACCGTAGGGGCGGCCCTGCGTGGCCGCCCTCCCCATGTGACCGGCCCTGGCCCCCCCCCGTGACCGTCATTGCCCCTGTGGACGCCCCTGCATCATGGGATAGGGCAGACACGCAGGTCTGCCCTTACGTGCAATTGTCACGACCGGGGCCGCATTCATCGCGATTACGCCTGACCATCCGTAGGGGCGGCCCTGCGTGGCCGCCCTCCCCATGTGACCGGCCCTGCCCCCCCCGTGACCGTCATTGCCCCTGTGGTCGCCCCCTGCATCATGGGATAGGGCAGACACGCAGGTCTGCCCCTACGTGCAATTGTCACGACCAGGGCCGCATTCATCGCGATTACGCCTGACCATTCGTAGGGGCGGCCCTGCGTGGCCGCCCTCCCCATGTGACCGCCCGGCCCCCCGTGACCGTCATTGCCCCTGTGGACGCCCCTGCATCATGGGATAGGGCAGACACGCAGGTCTGCCCCTACGTATACATATTCCCCCCATCCATTTGCGAACATTAATTCATCGCGGCTAACTTTTTTATTGACTTTGGTCATCCGCCCGCATAATTAATTAATCACTACATACACGACTTGGAGACGATATGAATTTTGACCTGCTCATCACCCTCGGCATAATAGCCGTCGCGGCCATCTATCTCCTGCGCCGCCAATTCAAGAAAGACAACCCGTGCTGCGGCTGTTCAGGCTGCTCGAATACAATCGAACCAAAGCCCAAGCAGGACTGTTGTTCCAAAAAAGACTGACCGGAAGCCCCAACGCTTGTCAACGTCCCTCTGTTCAGAGGTATTTTTTTTATCCACATTATTAGACGCAACTAACTTGGAGCCCACATGCATTCACCCATCACCCTCAGATCCATGCAGGCAAATCAATCCGGCATCATCGATTCCATCAGCGCTTCAGGCGAGCTTGGCCGGCGCATTCGCGACATGGGGCTCGTGCCCGGCACACAGGTCACCATCAGGGGACGCGCCCCGCTCAAGGACCCGGTAGCCCTGCGCCTGCGAGATTTCACCCTGACCCTGCGCAACAATGAAGCTGACCTTATCATGGTCAACGTAAGCAATAGCGGAGCAGACTGCAGATGAACGCCACCATGGCCCTGATGGGCAACCCCAACTCCGGAAAGACGACCCTGTTCAACAACCTGACCGGCGCACGGCAGCATGTGGGAAACTATCCCGGCATTACCGTCGAAAAACGCGAAGGCCGCCTCAAGATCGAAGAGCTCGACATTACAGTTGTCGATCTGCCTGGAACCTATTCCCTGACCGCCTACACTCAGGATGAGCTGGTTGCGCGCAATTTCCTGATCGAAAAAAATCCCGACGCCGTGGTGACGGTGCTGGATGCGACCAATCTGGAACGTTCTCTCTACCTTGTGCTGCAAATCCTGGAGCTTGGCACACCTGTCATCGTGGCGCTGAACATGATGGACGAGGTGCGACGCAAAGGCGTCAGCATCGACACGGGGCGCCTCTCAAAACTTCTGGACAGCCCTATTCTCGAAATGGTGGCAAGAACGGGCGAAGGCCGCGACAATCTTCTGCAGGAAGCGCGCAAGGCCATGCTCGAACGCCGCCCCGTGCGCCGGGAGCTCCGCATCTCCTATGGACACGACCTCGACGAGACCCTTGATGCCATGCAGGAATTGATCGAATCCTCGAATTTTCTCGAGGGCCGCTACCCTTCCCGCTGGCTCGGCCTGAAATATCTGGAAAACGATGCCGAAGTTTTGGCGCTGGGAGCATCCTCCCCGGACGTTCATTCCCGCCTGCTTGAACTGACCGCTACCCTGGCCGAGCATTGCCGCAAAACCCTGAACACGGAACCCGAGTGCCTCATCGCCGACTACCGCTACGGGTTCATCACCGGGCTCATGAAAGACGGGGTGGTCACACGGCCCACAATCGAGGCCCGCTTCGACATCACGGACAAGCTGGACACCGTGCTGACCAATCGTCTGGCCGGACCGTTGCTCATGTTCGCCATCATCTATCTGATGTTCGAGCTGACCTTCACTCTGGGCGAAGTGCCCATGGGCTGGGTCGAGGCCCTGTTCGGCTGGCTGAGCGAGACGGCCGCAGCCATTTTGCCCGAGGGCCTGCTCAGCTCGCTCATCGTGTCCGGCATCATTGACGGCGTGGGCGGCGTGCTCGGCTTCACGCCGCTGATCATGATCATGTTCTTCTTCCTCTCCTTTCTGGAGGATTCAGGCTACATGGCGCGCATGGCCTACATGCTCGACCGCGTCTTCCGCATCTTCGGACTGCACGGCTGCTCGGTCATGCCTTTCATCATCTCCGGCGGCATCCCCGGCGGCTGCGCCGTGCCCGGCGTAATGGCGGCCCGCACGCTGCGCAGTCCCAAGGAAAAGATCGCCACGGTCCTGACCGCGCCTTTTTTAAGCTGCGGAGCCAAGGTGCCCGTCTTCCTCCTTCTGGCCGCCGCATTTTTCCCGGGAGCCGGCGCCAGCGCACTGTTCTGGATCACCCTCGGCGGCTGGGTCATGGCCCTTGTGTCGGCCCGCATCCTGCGCTCGACCGTCATCAAGGGCGAAGCTACGCCGTTTGTCATGGAGCTGCCTCCGTACCGCATGCCCACCCTGAAAGGCATGTGCCTACACACCTGGGAGCGAGTCTGGCAGTATATCAAGAAGGCCGGCACCGTGATCCTGGCCATTTCAATCCTGCTCTGGGCGGCCATGACCTTCCCCGGTCCGACCGAAGAACAGAACGCACGCTTTGCGAATGAACGCGCCGCCGTCGAAGCCATGTCCTGGAATAACGACGCCGCCATGGAAGAAGCCTTGGCGGTCATCGACAACGCTGAAGCCCAGGACGCACTGCGCTCCTCGCTGGCCGGAATGATCGGCACGGCGCTGGAGCCGATTTCCAGGCCCGCCGGGTTCGACTGGCGCACCAACATCGCCCTGCTGGGAGGCTTCGCGGCCAAGGAAGTCATTGTCTCAAGCCTCGGCACGGCCTACTCGTTAGGCGAAGTTGATCCCGAGGAGAGCACAGGCCTGTCCGAAAAGCTGCGCACCGATCCGGCCTGGAACGTATGGGTGGCGGTCAGCCTCATCGCCTTCGTGCTGCTCTACGCACCCTGCTTCGTGACCGTGGCCGTCATCGGCCGGGAGATCGGCTGGAAATGGGCCGCCTTTTCAGTGGGTTTCAATACTGTCCTCGCCTACGGGGTGTCGGTGACGATTTATCAGATAGGCATGGCGCTATAGAAACGTTTTTCCTCGATCAACCTCCCCTCTAACGTGACGGCAGGGCATCGCCCTGCCGTCACGTTTTTTTTGTCGCCATGCGAGATATCGCGAAGCACCTTTGAACGGTCCGGGAACCATGGAGCCCCCTGCTGCACGGGGATGACACCGAGAAAAGGCGGGGCCGCCATCAGGAGAATCTCTTTGCGCGATCCGTCCTGAAAACAAAGACCCCGCGCAAAAGCACAGGGTCGTCAGAGGCGTTCTGGTAACGCAGGTTGTCTCAGCCAGTGGCCCGGGATCAGGCCCTTCGCGGCGGCATCATCCCACCGAGGAAAAAACCATGGCCGCATGCACTCCCACCACGCACGCGGCGGCAATCAGACCAAGGACCAATCTTTTACCGAAATCTGCAAGCATTTCTGCTCCTTAAAATGCATTTAAAAAAAAGTTCCCTTGCCACGGCAGACAATTTCTCTTTCCGCCAACCAGCCATCCGCTACCTAGCGTGGGCAGGTAACACTGTCCATGAGATTTTATGCGGGAACAAAAAAACCCTTGCCGGAGCGTTCCGGCAAGGGTCGAGAATCTGGCCGAGGCGAAGAGCACCTTCGCTTCGAACGAAGCAGAATTATTCAGCCTGCGCCGCAGGATCCTTGTAGAGAGCCGGATCAACGCCAAGGGCGGTGATCAGGTTGCCGGACAGGGCCATGAGCTTGTAGGCCGCGATCTGCTCGTTCACACTGGAGGTGACCAGCTGGCTGGAAGACTGGAACACTTCGTTCTCGGAATCGAGCACGTCAAGCAAGCTGCGCTGTGCCACGCCGAACTGCTCCAGATAGATTTCCTTGGTGTCGCGATTGTACTGCACGGCAGCGGTGTATTCCTTCACTTCGTTCAGGGATGACATGTACTGCGCCCAGGTGGTCTTGGTCTCGCTCTCGACGGCGAGGGTCAGGTCGTACTTGTCGGCTTCGGCCTGGCGCTTGCGGGCCTTGGTGGCCTTGTGGCCAGCCACGTCGGAACCGCCGTTGAAAAGATTCCAGTTGAAGCGGACCATGGCGGCATCGGTGCGCTCCCAGTAGTCCTGATTTTCGACACCGTCCGAATAGGAACTGGACAGTTCGGCATACACGTAGGGATGATAATTTGCCTTGGCGATGTTGATACGTTCGACCTCGGCGTTGACGTCTTCCCCTGCGGCGTTGATCTTGGGATTGTTGCCGACGGCCTGGGCAGTCATTTCATCCAGGGAAGTGGGGATGAGATTCTGCGGATAGGGCGTCATGGCGATCTTGCCGGGCAGGACGCCGGTCAGACGCTGATATTCGTTCAGGGCCGCCTGCAGGGCGGAACGGGTCTTCTCGATGGAGGCCTGGGCCATGGACAGGCGGGCCTGGGTCTGGGTCACGTCGGCTACGCTGCCTGCACCGGCCTGCTCGCGTTCCTTGAGGGAAGACAGGATATCACGGTGGGCCTTGGCGTTCTCTTCAGCCAGGAAGAGCAGTTCGCGCTGACGGTAAACTTCCATGTTGGCGATGACGGCATCCAGGGCCAGGGATTCGGCGTTGTCGAAAACGCGATAGTCCAGGGAAGCGGCGCGTCTTTCATCCAGGCGGATCTGACTGGACGCCTCGCCACCGTCATAAAGACGCTGGCTCAGGATCGCGGACAGCTCGCCACGGGAATCCCAATCACCGTCAGTATCGCTGTTGAGTTTCGAATTGTAGGAATCCGAACCATACCCGCCACGGACATCGAGCTTGGGATACCAGCGCCCCTTGGACTTGTCCAAGTCATGGCCCACTGCTTCGCGGTTGTGCTTGATCATTTCCAGGCGCGGGGCATAGCGCAGGGTGTCAATGACACTTTTCTGGAGGGTGATGTCGTCTTCGGCCACCGCGATGCCGGCCGACAACATCATGGACAAGACTAGCGAAATGCCGATTCTTTTTGCATTCATAACTTTCCTCTCCTTGCTGGGGGGTAAAACACGAACATAATTTGCTTTCATGTAACGATAGCAATAGGGCTTGTAAACGTAAAAAGGGAGTTTTGCACTCCCTTTTTTTTTAAACTTACGTCTTACTCGCAACGTAGGACAAACCTATGATTCACATGACGTCTTGATCGCATGTTCAAGGATGTCGAGGGTCAAATCACCCGCGCATACGCTCAAATCCAGACCAGTTCCGACCTGCGCTCCCGCGTCAAAGCAGGAAAGCTCGGCCACGGAGCTATGGGCGGACAAGCCGACAACGTCCTCCAGGGCCAGTATGTCATCCAGGGACCAGGGCTGAAAATCGGGCATGGTTTCTTCCGGAGCCTGTTCGCCCAGGGCGAAGGAGCCAAAGGAAACGCTGCCGTCCATGGTTTCGACAATATAACTGTAATGCGTGGCCACCACGGACATCCCGCCGTCCCCGGACACGGGGCAGACAAAGGAGTACTGCCCATCGGGCCAGACCGTCAGTTCCCCCCCGAAAGGCGGAGCCAGAACCAGCCCATCCTCGGGCACGTCAAAACCCGCGAATTCCACAACCCGCAGGAAATCCGCCGATTCCGGCTCGGACCAGAAGTGGCCGATTTGGGAGTGTTGGTTGGGGCTAAAGGCATTTACGGAGTTTGTCACAAATATTCCCACAAAGCGATTTTTTCACATTCAACGTATTTATAAAGAAAGGGAAAGGGAGTTAAACTCCCTTTCCCTTCAACCAACCATTAGATTTCCGTTGTGATATGCTGTGTGAGCATTGTGTCGACCGCATCGACTCCCGTATCCCCGGTGACGGTCACCGAGATATGAACCGAGTCGTTGGTCGTCATCGCGTTGCCATCAAGATCAAGATGCACATCGAGGACCCCTGCTGTGTTTTGAGTCACATTCAGGAAACCACCTGTTTGCAGATCATGCACGGTCTGTCCGCCAAAGATGCCACTCAGATCGAGCTCATCACCATCGGCACCCAGCTTGAAGTCGAGAATCTGGTCGACACCGCCATCAAGATCTTCCAACCCGTACTTGAATGTATCCTGGCCATCACCGCCGACCATGATGTCATTACCGGCTCCTCCAGTCAGAACATCGTTGCCGTCGCCACCGATGAGGACATCATCGTCGTCTGTGCCGACAATCACGCCGCTTGCGGGATCTTGGTCAAGACCAACAGCATTATCGGTGATAAATGAGGCATCGTAGGAGTGATCCTGGACAGTTATCGTCAACGTGGCGGTGTCGAAATCACCGTCGGGCTGCATAACCTGATACGTAAACATATCGACATTGCCGGACATGGCATCCGTGTCTGCCTGGTAGAGGTAGTCTCCGGCATAATGGCCGTCGTAATCTACCGTGTACAGCGTCAGGCTGCCGTGATCACCCGCGAGGCTGATGACACCATGGGCATCCGGAACAACCGGAGAATCCAAGGGGATCGGGGAGCCATCAACATCACTGTCACCCACCTTGGCACCGATAATCTCAGCGCCTTCGGAACCAAGCAGATCCGCACCGTCACTCAGAATATTACCAGTGATCATTCCTGCCACCCAAGCCAATTGGTTGACTTCGACCGGGTTCTGTGTGGTCTGAATAATCGGCTGCTGTATCTGTACGTTATCGATACGCCATGCCACCGCATTTGAGGACGTATTCTTGGAGCTTTGGACTTCTGCAGTAAACTTGATATAATAATTACCCGCTTCAGGGATCTCAAGCTGATGATAGCTGTTTCCTGTCTGGTTATAGCCTGTCAACGTGATACCTGTCGGAGTACCATCTGCACGGAAAATCTCCGCAGTCCAATGGTCGTTGGCATTGTCATATTCACTGTCATCAACCTGGAAACGAATCAGCGCAGGCACTGTTGAGCTGGCCGCAGCAACGCTAAAACTATAGTCTCGGGAAGCGGGATCGTTAGTTCCCTCTCCAATCCAGCGAGCATCGTTTTCAATCTCGCTCCAATTATTTCCAGACACAAGATTCGAGCCTTCCACATATATAGTCTTGGTCCCGTCAAGCACCCAATGCCCGGTGTCCACGGTATTCGTGTCGTTTACAGCCACCACTTCACTGGCATCCGTAGTCATCAGATGCAGATAAGCGTTAGCCGTCGAACCATCTCCATCCTGAACCGTATACTTGATCATATCGGAGACATCGTCCTTCACGTCGGCGAGCGGAGTGAAGTCGTAGGAACCGTCGCTCCTGATGACGACAGTTCCCGCAGCAGTGTCAATGCTATGAGTGGTCACGCTTGCACTGAAGGCAAACACTGTCGCGCCGTATTCAACAGAAAGCAACACAGGGGTGCCCCATCCGTCTGAGCCCGGATCGTCAGTGCCATCAATACTGGTATCAGTAATGACATTGCCGGACTGGATATCCACTGTGCCTTCCAGTGCTGCGGGCAGATCCATTGCATCGTCAACCTCGAGCACATTGTCCTGACCCGGGGTACTTGACCATGCAACCGTACCCAGCTCGACGGCATCCACGTCGCCGCCGATACCAACAGAGTAGACTTCCTGAATATTGAGCGGCAGCTGATTGACAAAGTTTACCCAATGACCGCGTTCCGTGGCATCGATGGGGCCGTCATTGGGGTTGCCGTCTGAAATGAAATACACGTAAGTTGGCAAACCTCCTGGAGAACTTGTGCCATCAAGTCCTCCGACCACTGCAGCCAAGGCATCATCATAATCCGTCGAACCACCTTTGGTGCTGTCAATCGTGGAGGACTCCAAAGCCGACGCGGCCGCGTCTGCAGACATCCAGAAATCACCTGCCGTGAGGACTTGTGCCCCGTCAGCATCAAGCGCGCCGACAGCCACGTTCGTTCCAGCAAATGTCCAGCCTCCTGAGCCATCGCTCGTTGCCTTCCAAATTATGGCATCCGTATCAAACGTCACGAACATAACGTTCTGAAGGTTATCGCCGTATGTTTCGTACAAATTGTCCAGGGCATCCTTGGCCAGCGCCAAGCGGGTGGTCGAGCCTCCTCCTGGAAGAGCAACAACGCCACCTGATCCAGACTGGAACATGCTTCCGGAAGTATCAAGCACTACAACGAGGTTGACAGGAGATACGCTTCCTTCCTCGGCAACCGCATAATTATCGTAAGCGGTGGGAACACTGTCCGGCATGGTAAAAGTCACTTCCGCAGAACCGCTGACTTCACCATGCACATCTTCCAGCGTGTAGGTGAAACTGTCGGTTTCGCCGTTGCTTCCCTCGTTGAGATCGTACGTGTAGCTGCCGTCAGGATTGATGGTCAGCGTGCCGTACTGCAAATTGACAATCTGCTGCGTTCCGTTCAGGTCCAGCGACTGTGGTTCGCCACCCTCGGTCCAGGAGATCGAATGCACCGAGAGGTTGGCCACCGGTGTGTCCGCGTCCCAGTCACGACCGCTGGCTGCGCCCGCACCGTCGTCATCGTCGGTGATGATGTTGCCGGTGATGGATGCGCCTTCGAGCGTGTAGTGGTTGTCCTCGGCCACGGGCGCCTGGTTGACAAAGTCCCCGTCCGGATTGGACTCGACGCCGTTGATGGTCAGGGTTGCGTATGAATGGTCCCCATCTGCATCAGTGAGTTCATACTTGAAGACATCCTGATACTCCGTGCCGCCTTCAGGCAAGGCATCGTATGAGACTACCGTCGCGAAGAAGTCGGAATCGTCGTTCTGGGCAGAACCGTCACCGCTGTAGGGCAGCGCCTCGATAACGATGGTCGTGAACGTGCCGATATCCGCCACGGTGAAGGTGCCGACGTTGTTGCTAGCCCACGCCACATCAGTGGTATCGGCATACACGCCGTCAGCGTTGTTGCTGATGATACCGGATGCGATCCGCACGCCATCGGCATCGAAGGCGTGCCAACGGAGCGCTTCACCGCCGTTCTCATTCTGGTAGAGATTGGAGACCGTGACTGTCGCAGCCGATACCGGCCCACCAAACTCAAAGGCCAGGGCTTCACTCAAGCTTCCTGCGTAGTTGAGTTGGGACGGCACGGAGAGCGTGTTGTCATTATCGCTGTCCACTCCATTGGCTGGGAAGTTGCCCCCGCTGGTGACACCGCCGCTTCCGGTGCCGGAATACTTTCCGGTCGCGTCGAAAAAGGATTCATCAAGCTGGAAGGCCTTGGTCTCGACATCCCAGCCTTCACTCTCCGGAGTCAGGGTAGTCGCTCCGGGCAATTTCTCGGGATCAACCGTGTACTCGTAGCTGCCGTCCGGATTAATGGACAGCGTGCCGTACTTACCGTCGATGGTCGTGCCGGAATCACCGACAGCCTTCACCTCGGAATAACTGAAGTGGCCATTTCCGTCCGCGTCGAAACCGATCTTGGTCACATGGGCAGGCTGGTCAGCGCCAGGCGTATCCGCACCAGCAGACCCCGACTCGGTATGCTCGCCGGTCAGGACGTTGCCTGCGGCTACGCGCTCGGCTCCGCTATCAGAATCAATGAGTTCCACATTATCAACATCGTTACGCGCGATGGGCTGATCGTCGTCGATCACGATATTGATGTAGGCCTGTGCGGAGGACAAATCCCCATCGGAAGTCGTCAGCGTGAACTTGTCGACCTCAAGCCTGTGGGGCACATCTGTGGTCGCGGCCTCCAGCACATACTTGTATTCGGCCACTCCCGTTGCACCGTTGTAGCTCATGATGGTCAGGGTTCCGCTGTCACCAGCCACTTCCTTGCCCACCAGCTCGGCAATCAGGAACGTCTCGCCGTTAATGGTCACGCTCTTGATGTCATCCAGCCCATCGGGGTCGGCCACC
This sequence comes from Deltaproteobacteria bacterium HGW-Deltaproteobacteria-18, assembly GCA_002841885.1. Classification (NCBI taxonomy): domain Bacteria; class Deltaproteobacteria; species Deltaproteobacteria bacterium HGW-Deltaproteobacteria-18. Next base: position 1,494 of record PHBE01000018.1, on the reverse strand, counting down.
TTGAACGTGCCATATGCGTACTCGGCGTCGGAGTCCGGATCGGAACCACTGGGCATGGCGGCCTCGTCGACGATGTCATCCGCGTTCCAACGGTTGCCCGTCTTGACGGAGATGGTCGGGCGATCATTTCTGCCTTCGATGGTGATGGTCAGAGTCGCGGTGGATATATCGCCGTCGGTGTCCCGAATGCTGTAGTCGAAAGTTTCCGTCCAGGTCTCGCCATCATCCAGTTGCTGTGCCAATTCGTTATTCAGATTGTATGAATAGGTTCCGTTTGAGTAGCCTCTGAATGTTCCATATTGAGCGTCAGGGCTGTCCCAGTTTTTGAAATCCAGGCTTTCGTCGGCACCGTTGACATCGTTTGAAGTTACGTTCCCAACGATCCAACCATACGTGTCTTCATTGATTGTGCGGGAGTCATCATTTGCGATGGGTTCGTCATCTTGAATATTGATGGTGAAAACATCTTCAAGAACAACCGAGTCACCATCCGCATCAACGGCTTGAATCATGGAGCCAAAGTCGATGCCGATTACGTTGCCCTGATCTCCTGTATGAACCAATTCGTCATAAAGGCGGAATTCGTACTGCCCGGTCTCCGTGTTGAGCCGCAGTTCGAAGACAGGATTACTGGTATCGCCAGACCAGGGATTGATATCCGGCTCGGTTGCGCTCAGGACAAGAAAGTCCCCATCCTCAGCAACCGAGTACTCCAGAGAAACAGACCGAAGGCCAAAGAAAGACTGCTTTGATGCAAGCCCCAGGGCGTCAAGCTGTTCAATGGCGTCGTCCGTAAAGGCAAAGTGCCCCTGACCGTCGGTGCCGAAATCCACAAGAGCGGCCAGACTGCCGGAAATCAGGGCCGGTCCGTTGCCCGGATCTGTCCCGACGGAGTAATCTGTGTTGATGTTCGCTTCGTCGATGGTCACAGACATCGGCTCGCCGACTACGGAGGGACCATCGTCTTCAATCGCAAAAATGCCGGAACTCAAATCAAGAGAGGCCGAGGCGGTATCGCCGTCACCGTCCGTCGCGGTCGCGGTCAGCAGGATGCTGCCTTCCAGAAGCGTCATGGAAACCGCATCGTCATGATCAGTGGCATCGGAATGGAAGACATTCTGGTACTGCACAAAGGTGACTTTTCCGCTCTCCGCGTCCACGCTGATTCTGAAGAACGGCTCAGATCCTTCGGTCGTGCCGATGATGGATCCGTCTTCGCCCAGGCTAAGCATGATCTGTTCTCCGGGCTGGCCGTTCTCGCCCAGGGCATAAATGCCGGACTCGATGCTTTCGCCACCCAGGGACAACGCGTAATTGACACCTTCGCCGTCAGGACCATCCGCGCCAAAGCTGAAGTCGAAATAGTCGGAAAAATCCGTGGTCAAAGCACGGATGCCGTCACCGTCTCCGCCGCCCATGATGGCGTCGGTAAGGGAGACCTGCAGCTGGTAGGTGCCACCAACCGGAATCGGATTATCCGGATTGCTGCTCCCG
>PHBE01000017.1 GCA_002841885.1 Deltaproteobacteria bacterium HGW-Deltaproteobacteria-18 | reverse complement strand
AGACGACCAGCTGCCCCGCTTCTTCCGCGAAGAACTCCTTGCTCCGCACAATGTGAGCTGGGGATACTCCACCGAGGAACTGCAGGCCGCCAAGGTCTAACTGTCCGGCACGTTACCGGGCCGCATGAAATAAGAATCCCCGCTCTCAAGGCGGGGATTTTTTTGGTGCAAAGAAGCACGGTCACCAAAGTCGTTCATGCGTACCCGTTTCCGGCAAAAGCAAGCCCATGCCGGCCCAGCTTCGCTTACGGCGACGACAAAAATCAGCTCAACTCCTTCATGTCCTTCAAGGTCTTGGCATATGCCGTAAACACGTCTTCTCTGGCCAGCATTCCGAGCACGTTTGTTGGGTCCTCACTATCCACCACGGGCAACTGGGGCAGATCCGACTCCACAAATTTGAGCAGGGCCGTGTAGAGGTCCTCGTCAGGCCGCAACACAACGACCTTTCTGGCCACATCTCCCGCGACAAGCAATTCGCACAATGTGTCCTCGAACAGGACCTTTCGCAGATCCTGCACCGCAAGCATGCCGGTTATCCTGTCATCAGCGCCGCGCACCGGGAAACAGAGCTCGTTGGAATTGACGATGATGTCTGTCAGGGCGCCGAAATGCGTCCCCTCCTCCACGATGGTCACCCTGCTCGGCTTGTAGTGCGCCTCGACCTTTTCACGTTCCAGGATGTTGATGGTCGCGTCACCGACATGGGCCGGGGATTCGAACTTGTTGTCGACCTGATTTTCATACAGCGACACGTTCCGCCCCAGAACCAGCGCGATGGCCGTGGCCAGCATCAGCGGAGCAAGCAGGCCGTAGCCCTGTGTCAACTCGCAGACCATGACCAGGGGGCCAATGGGCGCATTGGCCACCCCTGAAAAAAAGGCGGCCATGCCCACCAGGACGTAGCCTCCCGGCTCGGCCACCACGGACGGAAACAGGCGCTGGGCCAAGGTGCCGACCACGCCGCCACTCATGCCGCCCACAAAGAGGGCCGGTGCGAACATGCCGCCGCTCATGCCCGAGCCAAGGACCACGGACGTGGCCAGCGTCTTGCCCACGATCATCCCGGCCATCATGGTCACGGACAGCTTGCCGAGCATGGCGAGCTCCAGCCAGCCCTGCCCGCCACCCAGAAGCTCCGGGAACTGGTAGCCGATGCTGGCCATGCCTAAGCCGCCAAGAGCCACCGCCGGGATGAACCCGAAACGGTCGGTCAGGGGCCAGAACACCTTGAATTTGATGAAGCGAAAGGTGCGCACATAGAACCATCCCGTAGCCGCGCAAACCAGCCCCAGGATTGCGTAGATGGGCAATTCGCGAATTTCGGAAAACTCGAACCTGGGAATCCCGAAAATGGGTTCCGACCCGAAAACCAGGGTGAAGATGGAATAGGAAACCACGGAGGAGATGATGGCAGGAAGCAGGGCCTCGGCCTCGAAGTCCTCGCGGTAGATGACCTCGACCGCAGTGAGCGCCCCGCCCAGAGGAGCGCGGAAAATTGCGCCAAGCCCTCCTGCCGCCCCCGCCAGAAGCAGAATGCGTCGCTCCTTGGCCGAAAGACGCAGCTTCCCGGCCAGCCAGGAGCCGCACCCGGCTCCAAGCAGGGAGATGGGGCCTTCGCGTCCGGCGCTGCCACCGGCGGCGATGGTCAGAATGGAAGTGCCGACTTTCATGACGGGCACGGACGGAGTGATGTGTCCCGCCTGATGGTGGAAAGCCTTTATCATGGTGTCGGTCCCATCCGTTCCGCCGTAACGGGTCTGGGGCACGAAACGCCGCAACAGGTAGCCGGTAAAAAGACCGATCACGCCCAGAAAGACAAAGAGCAACCAGGGCCGAAAAGTTCCCGCCTCTCCTGAAAACAGATTCTCACCCGCCGGCACCGGCAGGCTGAAACCGGCCCATGTCGTGAGGAGCAGATGCTGCAGCCATTCAATGGAGACATAGAAGAGCACGGCCCCGAGACCCGTCATGGCCCCGACCACGATCCCGAGCGCCAGCCATTTGAAACTCAGGACGGAATGGTAGCTGTGAGCCAGCTCCATGGGAATCTTGAACAAAGATCTGAAAAATGCACGCATGAGTTTGCCCTTAGACCAGTCTGGCTTCGGGCAGGGCCAGTATGGTCCGGGCCAGGGTTATGTCCTTGCCGATTTGCGCCTTGAGTTCATCGAGTCCGGAAAACTTGCGCTCGCCGCGCAGACGCTGCACGAAGTGCACCTTCAGCGTACGGTCGTAGAGGTCCCTGTTCAGATCCATGATGTGCACCTCAACGGAAAGCACGTCATTGCCGAAGGTCGGATTGTAGCCGATGTTGGCCACGGCCGGATGAAGCTCTCCGTCCAGCTCGACCCAGCAGCAGTATACTCCCGTCTTGGGGAAAAGCTCGTCGACAAGATGCATGTTGGCGGTGGGGAAACCAAGCAGGCGGCCGCCCCGGTTCTGACCATGAATCACGGTCCCGGACACGCGATAGAAGCGGCCCAGCAAGGCTTTCGCCGCCCAGACATCCCCGGCCTCGACCAGGTCGCGGATACGCGTGGAGCTGACAATGGCCTGATCGACCATCACGGGCTCGAGTTGCTCGACCCCGAAGCCCCACTGCTGCCCGAGCCGAGTCAAGAGCGCGTAATTGCCGCCCCGGCCCTTGCCGAAGGCATAGTCATAGCCGATGACCAATTCCTTGACATGCAGACCCTCAACCAGGATGCGGCGCACGAAATCCTCGGGACTCATGCTCGCCAGTTCCTGATTGAACTCGAGACAGAGCAGATGATCTATGCCCAGGGCACGGATGAGCTCGGAGCGCTGTTCGTAGAGGGTAATGAAAGGCGGGGTCTTCTTGCCCGTGAAAAAACGCAAGGGGTGGGGCTCGAAGGTGATTACCACCGACGGCAGGCCGAAACCGGCGGCCAAGTCCCGTACCCGGGCAATGAGACGCTGATGTCCGATATGGACCCCGTCAAAATTGCCGATGGTGACGCAGGACCCTTTTTCCAGGCCGCTGATCTGATCCGGCCAAGTAACGCAATGCATGAAATATTCTCCTCCAGGCAACAAGCTGGCTTGCCTCTATACCAAAAGAACCCAGGCTTCAACACGGGCCCTGCAAGGAGAAAAACATCCGCAATACAAGCCAATTCACTGAAATTACCAATTAAAAAAAATATTTTGAAAAAAAGACAACAAAACCCTTGCCAAACCCAAACCTCTCACATAAACACGCTTCTCACGTCACGCCGAAGTGGTGGAATTGGTAGACACGCTAGGTTCAGGGTCTAGTCGGGGTTCCCCGGTGGAGGTTCGAGTCCTCTCTTCGGCACCAGTAAGTCAAAGGGTTGCAGCAGAAATGTTGCAACCCTTTTTCTTTTCGCAAATTTTCCCGCCTGCCCAACGCGCTAAATCCCGCCGTACGGAATTCAATCAGCCCCAGGCAAATCCGAAAGGCATGGCAAGGACGTCGTTTACGCATCAGACAAAGAAATGATTGCCGACCAAGCCTGTCTGTCCGTATGAGAATGCCATGAGAAAAAGGCAAACTCTGGAAGCCTCGACCCCGCTCTTCATTCCCAGGGAGAGCCCATGCTGAAAAAAGCGTTACTGTGCCTTGGCGCGGTGCTCTTGCTCATGCGGCCCCAGCCCGGCATCGCAGAATCCCTCGACATCTACTACTTCGAATACCCTCCCTACTACCACAGACTTGAAAATGGTCAGGCCTCTGGGATCATTGTTGATCTTGCCCGCAAAGTCCTGGCTTCGGCCAAGGTTGAACCCAAATTTTACTTCGTTCCCGCCAAAAGAATCCTGCATGAAATTAAAAGCGGTCGTCCGGCGGCTTCGCTGGGCTGGTTCAAAACCACCGAGCGAGAACAGTTTGCCCAGTTTTCCATGCCTATTTATGTAAACCGGCCGGCAGGGGTGTTCTTTCGGCGGGAAAGCGAGCAAAAATTCCGCCCGTACGACTGTCTCGAAGGCCTGCTGCAGAGTGGGCAGTTCTTTTTGGGAAGAGTGCAGGGTTTTTCGGAAGGCGCTCAACTTGACGGAATGCTGGCCAAATACGAGCACAAGACGGTGCAGGTCGCTGCGGATTCGGTCCGTCTGCTCAAGATGCTCGAATGCCGGCGCTTCGACTTCATGCTGATACCGCCCGAGGAAGCTGACATCCTCCTGCAAGCGGCCCAGATGCACGGAAACAACTTCATGTTGCGCGCGATGAACGATATCCCTCAGGGCAACCTTCGTTACATCATATACTCCAAAGCCGTAGACCAGGACCTTGTCCGCAGGATCGACCAGGCCATAATCACCGAAATCGGCATGCTTCCGGCCAGACAGTAGTCCAGCGCGCAGATTCCGGCACAAGGAACGCTCTTTCCACCACGCACCAATACGCGGCAAAGCAACATCAGCCGCAAATGGATTGTCTGGCCCAAAGACACGCAGCTTCGCAACCGCCCGGAATCACGACAAGTGCACTCCGGGGGCATAGCCGGGTCCGATGCGGACGAAACAGGTTCCAGACAGCGCTCATCAAGGGAGGCATCCGATGGTCAAGTTGATCGACGTGAAGATTCTCAAGATTTTCGTCGGCGAGGCAGTGCGGCACAACGGCTCGCCGCTCCATGACGTCATCGTCAACGAGGCCCGTCAGCGCGGCATGGCAGGGGCTTCGGTTTCCAGGGGCTTCATGGGTTTCGGGGCGAGCAGTCTTCTGCATACGGCCAAAATCCTGCGTCTGGCCGAGGACCTGCCCATCATCATCGAGATTGTGGACACGCCGTCACGCATCGCCGATTTTCTGCCCGTGGTCGACGCTCTCGTCGAGGAAGGGAGCATCGTGGTCCAGGACGGGCAGGCCATTTTCCACCTGCCCATGCGCATCCGCGACGTGATGACCGAGCAGGTTGTTACCGTGGGCACACAGACGTCCCTGGACGATGTGGTGGACCTGCTGCTGAAAAGGGAGGTGAAAGCGGTCCCGGTCATGGAGGCAGGGCGTCTCGTGGGCATCATCACCGGCGGCGACCTGCTGTCCCGGGCGCGGATGCCCCTCCGGCTGGACATGCACGGGCACGTGCCGGACGGACTGCGCCACAGACACAGTCATTGCCTGGAATTCGAGGGACTTAAGGCGCGCGACATCATGTCCGCCCCGGTCACGAGCCTCAACATCACGACCACGGTCACCGACGCCCTGAAACTGATGGCGGCACGCAACATCAAGCGCCTGCCGGTCACGGCCGAAGACGGGACGCTGATGGGCATCGTCAGCCGCACGGATGTGCTGGCGGCCATTGGACGGACCTCGGCAGTGGCGGCGCATCTCGATGTCCTACCCGCGGGGGTGCACGCCTGCGCCCGGGACGTTCTGTACACGGACGTGCCCACCGCCGCACCGGACGCCCCCCTGGCCGGAGTTCTGGAAAAGCTGGTCGCGTCTCCCCTGCGCCGGGTGGTCATCGTGGACCCGGACAGGACGATTCGTGGCATCATTCACGACTGGGATCTCTTGCAATGCTTCGTGCGCCAGAACTCTCCAACGCTGGTGGCCAGGCTCCTCGGCGTCCTGACCCGGCGCGAGACCGTGCCCGCGACGCTCGAAGGCACTGCCGGAGAGGTCATGTCCCGCGAAGTACTCAGCGTGACTCCGGACACCCCCTTGAGCGCAGTCATCCGGACCCTCGTGAACAACAAGGTCAAGCGTCTGGTTGTCGCCGACGATAAAGGGCGTCTGCTCGGCATGGTCGACCGGGACGTGATTCTGAAGGCGCTGGCCAGCCAGAACCCGCCTTCGAGTTAACCGGAAGCTTTACAAGGGAACCCCGAGTTCTTCCGGTGCGGCCATGCGCGGGGCCTCCTCTTCGCGCTCCCGGATCTGGAAACGCTCCTTGATGCGCGCCAGGGAGACAAGCTGCCCCTCTCGCGCCGAGGGAGTGAGAAAGGACTTGAGCTTCACTTCGAGAACCCGCGGGTTGAGCTCGCTCTGAATGGCCCGTACGCCCTCGATGATGATCTTCTGCAGCAGGAGTTCGTGATCCGTGACCTCGCGAATTCTGGCGGCCAGCGGCAGGAAAACGAAATTGGCCAGAATCACGCCATACAGGGTGGAGGTCAGGGCGATGGGAATGGTCGCCAGGACAATTCCCGTATCGTTGACGCCCGAGAGCATTCCGATGAGCCCCACCACGCTGCCAGCCAGTCCGATGGCCGGACAGATGTCGGCCATGACCCGCAGCACCCGCTCGGACTCGTCGCGGCGCTGCTTGAAGAAATACATCTCCGTGTTCAGGATGTCGGTGGTCTGCTCCCTTGGATAGTTATCGACCACGAAACCCAAGGCCCGGCGCAGAAACATGATCGATGTCTCGCGCTCGTCTTCGACCAGGGTATGCAGCCCGCGAATCCGGCTCTTGACCGACAGGTCGACCAGAATTTCGACTATGCCGGCCGGATCCTTCATCCGCGCGCGGTAGGAGTTGCGCAGCACCCTGACCACATAGACAAGGCGCTCCATCCGAAAACTGGCGATGGCCGTGCCCAGACAGCCTCCGAAGACGATCAGGAACGCGGACAGGTTGAAATACTGTCCCACTTCGCCGCTGATGACGAATCCGGCTCCAAAGATCACGGCGCAGAGCACTAGGCCCAGAATCGATTTTCCGTCCATCATTGCCCTCCCTGCTTCGATGCCGCGAGCCATTGCCGGAATCCTTCCCCGGACGGGACGTGCACCATGGGCAGAGGCTCCGTCGGATTTTCCGAACTCAAGATCAATTCCACGCGCCAGCCTGCGCGGGTCCCGTCACCATCCACCAGCGGACGCTGATCGCCGTACCCCGCCACGAGCAGGCGCCCGGCAGGCAGGCGCGCGTCACGTATCAAAAAATCGGCCACATCGGAGGCCATGGCCACCGACAACCCCCAGGGCCCCATGGACCCCGCCGACACGCCATCGGAAGCCGCATGGCCGACCACGGACACGACATGCGGCGCGCTGCCCAGGATTTCGCCCACGGCCAGCAGCGTTTTTTTGGCATCTCCGCGCAAGACGGTGCCGCTGTTTTCAAAAAGAAAATCACCCGGGAGCACCACGTGCAGGGATTTTCCCGGAACCGACTGCACCGCGATCACGTCCTGCAGGCCATCGCGCTCAAAAAGATCACGCAGGCGGTCATGCAGGCGATCCAGAATCGATCCGGCCTGGGCCTGGGGAGGAATCATCTGAGTCCCCAGCGGCAGGGCTTGCACGGACAACTCTGAAACCGACTTGTATTGGATCTTGGGCAGCTGAAAAATATACAGGGCGGCGAACATGATGAACATGGTCATCATCAGGTCCGACCAGCAAATGACCCAGCTGGCGGGCCGTGACTGCTGCTCCCGGGCAAAAATGTCAAACTGTTGACCAAAAGCGCTCTCGCCGGATCGCTCGCCATCCCGGCCATGACCGCCGCCAAGGGGCTCTTCCGCGCCAGCCATGGCCCGCTGGCCATGCCCGGGGCGGGAAAGCCGCGCCGACACGTCGCGTATGATTTCTGGTGTTGGTTCTCGCATGGAATCCTCCGCCTGAACATGAGCCAGATTCATGCCAACGAATAAAAACCATGGGCTCAATCCAATCACCCCGTGGCTTGCACGGCCATCTGGAAAGCTGTATGGAAAAAACAAAACCCAACCCGAACCTGGAGGAATCATGGCCATAGTAATCGACCACGAGGAATGCATCGGCTGCGAGACGTGTGTGGAGCTTTGTCCCGAAGTTTTTGCCATGATCGACGGCGAAGAAAAAGCCATGGTCACGGCCCCGGACTCCAAGGCCGAATGCGCCCAGGAAGCCATCGATGCCTGTCCCGTGGAAGCCATCAGCAAGGAATAGCCCTGCGTTGCAACCAGAAAAAGGGGGGCCGGGCCCCCCTTTTCTTTTTTTACCAACCGGTCGACAGGATACTCAGACCCGCGCCGTCTTCCTGTCCGCCAGCCCGGATCCTAGTGCATGCCCTCGGGCATGTGCGTGCCGTGGTCGGGCCTTTTGATGATCCACATGAACATCGCCAATCCAAAGAAGAACATGGCCTGGATGTAAAAAACGTCCACATAGGCCATGTATGCAGCCTGCTTGACCGCATGGCTGTAGATGACTCCCGCGGCCTGCACAGGGTCAAGCCCCATGAATTTTTCCAGGGCGTCACGGGCCTGGGTGAACGGGGGATCGTATGGTGTCAGGTGTTCGACCAGATGGTGCTGGTGCACCTGAGCCCGGCGGGCCAGGACCGTGGTCACGAAGGCTGTGCCGAAGGAACCTCCCAGATTGCGCAGCAGATTGAAGAGGGCCGAGGCACTGTTCATGCTCTCGCGCGGGATGAAGGCCATGGTCAGATATGACAGCGGCACGAAAAAAAAGGCGATGCCGATGGCCTGGATGTTACGCCCCCGAATGGCCGTATCAATGTCGATCTGCAGGGTAAAATTGGACATAAACAGAAGAGAAAGCCCCGAGACCGTAAGGCCGAAGCAAAGCAGAAAACGGGCGTCGATCTTCTCCGTGAGCTTCCCCGCCACGGGCAGGAGCAGGAGCATGATGGCTCCGCTTGGCCCCAGGACCAGTCCCGCAAGATAGGATGTATAGCCCATCAGGTTTTGCAGATACATGGGCAAGAGCACAATTGACCCGAAAAACGCGAAGAATCCAAAAAACATGACCACGTTGCCGGCCGCAAAGTTACGGTACCTAAAAGTGCGCAGATTGATGATCGGATTGGAATGCCGAAGCTCCCACCACACCAGCGCGCACAGGCAGATCACGGCCAGGACGCTCAGAATCACAATATGCTGCGAAGCGAACCAGTCGTCTCCCTGCCCCTTGTCGAGCACGATCTGCAGGCAGCCAAGCCCCACAGACAGGAGCGCAAGGCCCAGATAGTCCACCTTTTCCCCGGCCACGCGGCGCTCTTGATAGGACGGGTCGAAGATGAAGGACCAGCACATGAAAAGGGACAGAATGCCCAGTGGTACGTTGATGTAGAATATCCAGATCCAGGAATAATTGTCCGTGATGTACCCGCCGAGCAGCGGCCCCAGGATGGGACCAAGGACCGCGCCCATGGCGAAGATGGCCATGGCCAGCCCGCGCTGCCGCGGCGGAAAGGTCTCGAGCAGGATGGCCTGGGACATGGGCTGCAGGCCACCGCCTCCGATACCCTGGATTATCCGGAACAGGACCAGAGATTCGAGACTCTGGGCCAGGCCGCAAAGCATGGAGGCGAGGGTGAACAGGGTCACCGAGGCCATGAGGTAATTCTTGCGCCCCATGATCCGGGCCAGCCAGCCGCTCATGGGAATGACGATGGCGTTGGCAACCAGATAGGACGTCAGAACCCAGGTCACCTCGTCCTGACCGGCGGACAGGGAACCCTGGATATGTCCCAGCGCGACGTTGGCGATGGAGGTATCAAGAATTTCCAACAGCGTCGGGATCATGACGCTGAGAGTGATCAGCCACTTGCCCGTGGCGCGCGTAGCAGCCATGAGTCTAATCCAGATGAATGGTCGGGACGACGCTCATACCCAGCCGCAGACTCTCGGTCGCATTGGTCGAATCAAGAACGATTTTGACCGGAATGCGCTGCACGACCTTCACATAGTTTCCCATGGCGTTCTCTGGGGGAAAGAGCGAAAAAACCGCGCCGGTTCCGGCCATAACCGACTCCACCCGGCCCGAGAACTCCCGGCCGGGAAAGGTGTCGACCGTGATGGAGACCCGCTGTCCGGGGTGCACCTTGGCCAGTTGGGTCTCCTTGAAATTAGCCGTGATCCAGAGCTGGTCCTGATGCAGGGGAACAAGCGCCATGATGGGCTGTCCTGCCGCCACAAGCTGTCCGACCTGAACCCGCTTCTTGGTCACATGCCCTTTAGCCGGAGCCAGGATGCGGGTATAGCCCAGATCAAGCTCGGCTTTGCGCACCTTCGCCCGGGCCAAGTCCACCCGCGCCTCCTGGGCCGCCACCTCCAGAGACTTGATGGAAACCACTTCATGCCCGGTCTGAGCAAGGCCGATGTTGGCTTGCAGGCGCGCCACATTTTCACGCAGCGAGGCCTGATTGCGCCCCGCCGCATCCGCCTGGTCACGGGCGGCGGCAGTCTTTGCGCGGGCGCTGTCCAACCTGGAACGGGCCTCGTCCAAAGCGGATTCGGCAACGACTCCACCCTGACGCAATTCAAAAAGACGGTTAAAACCAAGCTCCGCATTCTTGAGTTCCGCCTCGCCCTGCAGCACCATCTGCCTGGCAGCGGCCTCTTCCAGGCGAGCCTGATCCAGGCTGCGCAGCAAGCTGTCGAGCTGGGCCCGCGCGCCCGTAACCTGAAATTCGGTCTGACTCTTTTGCAGGGGCACACCCTTGCGCAAGGATTCCAGTTGCGCCTCGACAGTGGCAAGATCGGCCCGTGCCTGGGCCACACCCACTTCGTAACCTACGGGGTCGAGAAGCAGGAGCGGCTGCCCCTCCTCCACGATCTGGTTGTCCTCCACCAGAACCTGCAAAATGTACCCATCCACCCGTGGCGTTATCTGATAGATTCGGCCATCGACAAAGGCGTCATCCGTGGACACCCGGCCCATGCCCCGCACATACTGCAGGATGCCGATTCCAACGATGAGGAGAAAAACGATCAATACGACGAAACGTTTGCGACCCGCCCGGCCATTGGTGGGGGGGGTATCCGGAGTGGTGGTCATGAAATTTTCCCTTTCACGTTTATCGAAACATGACGGCGGTAAGCTTGTCCGCCGCCCTTGGCAAGACTCGACCGCGTCTACCCACCCAGCTTCGCGACCCAATCCACCGGCACGCGCACGATCTTTTCGGCTTTGTTGCGAAAGAGCAGATGGCCGTGCTGCGCGCCGAAGAGAAACAGATCGCGCGTCACGGCTACGTCCTGACGGCAATAGGCGATGATGTCGTCGATGCGTCCCTCCTTCCACCAGGCAAGGGCCTGCAGGCCGCTGGCGCTCTTGGCAGCGCCCAGGGTCTCGCGGGCCAGATGATCAAGGGACAGGCGATACCCCAAGATCTCATGGATGCTGCCCAGGATGTCCAGTGTGGGCAAACCTGAAAAGTCAAAACGGCTCAAGCCGCCGAGAACGGCATAATCAAAGCGCAGAATGTTGAACCCGACCACCAGGTCGAACTCCACCAGTTCCCCGACCAGACGCGGCACGTCCTCCTGCCCGTAGTTTCGAAAATCATCAATCCCAGAGTCATAGACGACCACACAACTGACCCCCATCAGATCGGCACGATGCCAGCCCCCGACCTCCTGCGCCGATCGCCGGGTTTCCAGATCCAGAACCGCGTAGCGAAAATCCTGCGGCAGCGGGTTCGAAGCTGTTTCCTGCACGAAAGCCGGCGGCGCGGTCATTTCGATGCGCGAAGTCACGAATTCCTGCGACGGGACTTCGACCGGGGGTTCCGCGTTCATGATCCCCTCCAGCACCATCAGGGCCGCGCCCTTGGCGATGGGCCTGTTGCCGGAGCCGCATTTGGGGGAATGCACGCAGGCCGGACACCCGTTCTCGCAAGCGCAGTCCCGGATCACGCGGACGGTGCGCTCAAGCAATGTCTCGTATTCGATGTAGGCCTGCTCTGCCAGCCCGCATCCGCCGGGCAATCCGTCATAGATGAACACGGCCGCGGACCCGACCTGTGGATGAAACGGAATGGATATCCCGCCCAGATCATTCCGGTCCGTCATGACCAGAAGGGGCATCATCCCGATGGCGGCGTGCTCCAGGGCATGGATGCCGCCCATGAAGTGGGCCATCTGCGCTTCCACCTGCCTGCGCACGGATTCAGGGATGGCGATCCAGACACCTTGCGTCTCAAAGACCAGCGGGGGCATGTCGAGGGGGACGGTGCCCAGGTTCTTTCCGCCGCGAGTGCTGATACGGTCGTAGCCCGTAACCTGGTCCGTGACCTTGAGCCACCCGAGACTGACCATGGCCCCGAACACCGGGCGGCTGGAGCTTACCTCGATGATCTCCGTGCTCTTCTCGTGCCGTACCCGGGTGTAGTAAGAAACCTTGGCCCGCCGCGCGTTGGCCATCCCGGTCTCAAGGTCCAGACCGGCGATCACGTAGGTAACGCCCCTGTGCAGATAGACCGCGCCGGGGTGGGTCTCGAGCACCGCCCGAAAACCGTCCACCATTCCGATGCGCTCGCCGCTGTCCATGTCCATGATGGCAACGGTCGAACCCGTGCCGCGAAGGGCCACGCCCCGATGGGGCTGTCTGGCCTTGCTGAAATACTCACTTGCGTCCCGGCTCTGCAGCAGCTCGCCGCTACGGACCAGGCTAGCCACCAGCCCGGCATTTTCCAGGACCAGCGCATCGTCCGCATGCAGTGAAGCCTCTGCCGCAGCGCACTGCAGATGTCTGGCGGCGATGACCGGATTGTCCGGATTGATGACCGCCCGTTCGGCCTTGAGCGCGAAAAATTCATCGGGATGGTGCATGAAATACTGGTCCAGCGCGTCCTCGTGCCCGATCAGGAAGGTCGCCGCCTCGCGCCCGCCTCGCCCCACCCGGCCCGAACGCTGCAGGCTGGCCATGATGGAGCCGGGGTAGCCTACCAGGATGCACAGATCGAGCCCTCCGATGTCGATGCCAAGCTCAAGGGCGCTGGTGGAGACCACGGCCTGCAGCTCTCCGGAAGAGAGGCGAGCTTCGATCTCGCGTCGCTCCTCCGGCAGGAATCCCGCCCGGTAGGCGCAGATGCGTTCGCGCTCCTCACCTTCACGTTCTCCCGCCCACATGGCGATAAGCTCGGTCATGCGCCGCGACTTGCAGTAGACGATGGTCCTGAGACCCAGCGTCATGGCCTCCTGCAGCAGACCGATGGCCTTGCGGGCGGCTCCGTCCACTCCGTTCAGGAGGAGCATGTGCTTCGGGGGGCTAGCGGCCGTGCCCTCCAGCACCGCGCGCATGGGCAGCCCGGTCAGGTCCGAGGCCAGTTCCTCGGGGTTGGCTATGGTCGCGGAAGAGCAGACAAAGGTCGGATTTGCACCGTGCAGACGGCAGAGACGCACAAGACGACGAAAAACCCAGGCCATGTGCGAACCCATGACGCCACGATAGGTGTGCACCTCGTCCACGACCACGAATTTCAGATTGGCAAAAAATTCCGACCATTTTTCGTGGTTGGGCAAAATCCCCAGATGCAGCATGTCCGGGTTGGTGAAGAGGACGTTTGGAGGATCCCGGCGAATGCGGGAGCGTTGCGAGGACGAGGTGTCCCCGTCGTAAATGGCCGAAGTTGGCGTGGGAAAAAGACCGGCGGCCAGGGAGTCCAGGGCCCGGCGCTGATCCTGGGCCAGGGCTTTTAAGGGGAAGAGGTACAGGGCGCGGGTGCGGCGATCACAATGACAGGCCTCAAGGACGGGCAGATTGTAGATGAGGGACTTGCCGCTGGCCGTGGGAGTGGCCACGACCACGTGGCCGCCGGAGCGGACCAGATCGACGGCGCGGACCTGATGTTCGTAAAGCTCCCGCACGCCCAGAAGCTCAAGCCCGCGTTGCACCGGGGGCGGCCAAGGCCGCTCCGGAACGGCGAATCGCGGGGCCTGCGCCGGAAAAAAACGGCGTCCCGCGATATCAACCGCGAGCCAGGGGGTACGCTCCACCTTGGCCAGCAAATCGGCGACAGAGGCTTCGCTCATCCCGGGCACGCCCTAATTCTTGGCCGTGATCTTGTATTTCTTGAGCTTGTACTGCAGCAGACTCTTGGACACGTCGAGGAGCTCCGCCGTCTTGACCTGCACGAAACCGGAATGGACCATGGCCCGGCGGATGAGGGCCGCCTCGATCTTTTCCAGGGTTTCTGACAGGTTGACCTTCAGCGGCAGCAGGTCCACGGCGCTCTTGAACTGCATCTCCTCGTCGCGCAGTTCGGGCGGCAGGTCGTCCACATCAATCACGTCGCGGTTACTGAGAACCACGCAGCGCTCGATGACGTTCTCGAGCTGACGCACGTTGCCCGGCCATTCGTAGGCTGACAGATAGTCGATGGCGCCGGGAGTGAAGCCGTGCACCTGGCGATTGTTCTCCAGCGAAAATTTGCGCAGGAAATGGCTGGCCAGGATGGGGATGTCCTCGCGCCGCTCGCGCAGGGGCGGCAGATGGATGTTGACAACATTCAGGCGGTAGAAAAGATCTTCGCGGAACCTGCCGGCCACGATCTCCTCCTGCAGATTCTTGTTGGTGGCCGCCACCAGCCTGAAATCAACGGCAATGGTCTCTGTCCCGCCGACCCGCTCGATCACCCGCTCCTGCAGCACTCGCAGCAATTTGACCTGCATTTCCTGGGAAAGCTCTCCGATTTCATCAAGGAAGAGGGTCCCGCCCTGGGCCAGCTCGAAGCGGCCGCGCTTCAAGGCCATGGCTCCGGTGAAGGACCCCTTTTCGTGGCCGAAGAGCTCGCTTTCCAGCACTCCCGGATTCAGGGACATGCAGTTGACCGAGATAAACGGCATGTCCTTGCGGTCCGAGGCGATGTGAATGGCCCTGGCCACCAGCTCTTTGCCTGTGCCGGACTCTCCGGTGACCAGCACGTTGCTGCGCGTCGGTGCGACCTTCCCCGCCAGGGTCAGGACATCCTGGATGGGCTTGGAGTTGCCGATGATGGTCTCCTTGCCGAACTTCTCGGCCAGGCTCTCGCGTAGCAGCCGGTTTTGCTGCTCCGCATGGGAGAGCTTCATGGCCTTGCCCACAGAGAGCAGGATCTCGTCATTGGAAAAGGGTTTGGTGATGTAGTCGAAAGCCCCGCTCTTCATGGCCTCCACTGCACGATCGATGGTGCCAAAAGCGGTCATGATCATGACCGGGACATGGGGATGGCGCTTGCGAACCGTCTCCAGAACCTGCTGTCCGGTCATGCCGGGCATCTTCATGTCGGTTATGACCACGTCGACCTCGGACTCGTCGAGGTAGGTCATGGCCATGACCGGATCGCCCAGGGCCGTGACCGTATAGCCTTCCTCTTCGAGGATGGCCTCCAGAACCAGAAGATAATTTTTCTCGTCGTCGAGGATCAGTATGTGATTGCCCATGTGAAATACCCGCTAGCAATGCTCGGAAAATACTACCAGGGCTTCGGCTCCACCGTGGGGACCGTTCCTGAGGATCATTTCCGCGCCGTGAATCTGAAAAATGGAACTTGTTATGGCCAGCCCCAGACCAGTGCCCGTGTCCTTGGTCGTAAAGAAGGGTTCCGTGTAACGGTCCAGCTGCTTGGAATCAAAGCCGGCGCCCGTGTCCTGCACAAGCACAGCCAACTGCTCCTCGTGACAGACCGGCATGATGCGCACCTGCCCGCCATCGCCGCAGGCCTGGATCGCGTTGCTGATCAGGTTGTAAAAACCCCGGTACAAAAGATCCCGGTCCCCCTGGACCACATATCCCACCGGCAGCGAGCTCTCGACCATTACCCCGTGCTCCTGCCCCTCCTGGGTCAAAAAAGCCACGGCGTGGCGCACGACCTTCTCCAGGTCGACATCGTCCAGGGAAGGCTGGCGGGGCCGCGCATAATCAAGAAAATCGTTCACGGTCTGGCTCAGGCGCTTGGACTCGTGAAAAATGGCATCCAACATCTTTACGTTGGTTCCGCCTTCGGCTTTTTGCCGCTTGAGCAAAAGCTCCGCGCTGCTGCGGATGATGCCCAGCGGATTGCGGATCTCGTGCGCGATGCTGGCCACCATGCGCCCCATGGAGGCGAGCTTTTCGTTCTGGAGCAGTTCCTTTTCGAGGCGATCCTTGTCGCGCAGTCTCTCGTCGAGCACGCGGTCAGCCTTGCGGACGAGAAAAAAGATCAGCCCATACAGGGCGGCCGAGCCCATGAACGTGGTCAGGATGATGAGTCGCTGCAAGTGCAGCACAGTCTCGTAATCGCTGGTGATGTCCTGGGTCAATTCGAGAATGCCCAGAAGCGGCCCGGGCTGGTCCCGAAACCTCAGCTCCCGTTCGGCCCTCAGCGGATAGACCGTGCGCAACACCACGTCCCCGTCCTCGAGATTGATGCCTAAAAGCACATCCCAGATGCCCAGGGAGTTCTGCAACTCAAAGCTGATCTTGCCGCTCTCTATCGCCGCCTGCACGGCCGTGCCGCCCAGTTCGTTGTTTCCGACCTGTTCGGCATCGGTGCTGAAGGCGACCTCGTTCTGCTCGTCGTAGATACGCAGATCAAGGACATGAAAGGAGTGGATGGTCGAGTCTATGACCTGCTCCAGGCGTTCGTACTGGTCCTTGCGCTTGAGCTCGACACGCCCGAAACCGAGCACCACTGGCAAAGTGAAGCGCCTGTAGATCTGATGGTTCAAATTTTCGGCCAATAGCCTGGCAAAAGCCTGATTTTTCTTCAGGAGCGCGCTCTTGGCGTAATTGGTCATGAACACCGACATGAGGCTGCTTGAAGCAAGAATCAGCACCAGCGTGCTGATGGACAAAAATTTTACCAGTTGGAAAGGATGGGCCGGATCAACGCGAAAGGGATTGAGCTTCATGCTTTGGCCGAGGTCAAAAATGTGGAAGGGCAAGGGCCGGGGCACGCGGCCCCGGTTCATTTCATGTTAGGCTTTAAGACTTGCGCCGGTCAAGGCAGAGACGGATGAGCCCCAGGGTCGAAGCATCGTGGGCAGCCGCAGCCCCACCGCGCAGTTCCGGCAGGATCACCCCCGCCAACTGTTTGCCCAGCTCCACGCCCATCTGATCAAAGGAATTGATTCCCCAGATGACCCCCTGCACGAAAATCTTGTGCTCGTACATGGCGATCAGGCTGCCGATCGCACGTGGGGTGAGCCTCTCGTAGAGCAGGGAATTGCTCGGGCGGTTGCCCGGGAACGCCTTGTGCGGAGCAAGTGCCGCCCGGGCCCCAGGCTCAAGGTTCGCCAGCTCCGCCTCGGCCTCGGCCAGGGTGCGGCCGCGCATGAGGGCCTCGGTCTGGGCCAGAAAATTAGCCAGCAGGATGGTGTGATGCTCGCCGATCTCATGCAGCGGATTGACCGCGACCAAAAAATCGCAGGGGACGACGGTCGTGCCCTGATGCAAAAGCTGGTAAAAAGCGTGCTGGCCGTTGGTGCCGGGCTCGCCCCACAGGATCGGGCCCGTGGCGTGGGTAACGGGTCTTCCGTCCCGGTTCACGCCCTTGCCGTTGCTCTCCATGTCCGCCTGCTGCAGATATGCAGGCAAAAGCGCCAAATACTGATCGTAGGGCAGCACGGCATGGGATTCGAAACCGTGGAAATTGCGATACCATACGCCCAGCAGCGCCAGCAGCACCGGAATATTGCGTTCAAAGGGCGTTGATCTGAAATGCCTGTCCATGTCTCTGGCGCCGGCCAGAAGCTCGCGAAAATTCTCCATCCCCACGGCCAGGGCGATGGACAGGCCGATGCAGGACCACAGGGAGTAACGCCCCCCGACCCAGTCCCAGAAGACGAACATGTTGGCCGGGTCGATGCCGAAATCCCGGACCGCGGGCTCATTGGTGGACAGGGCCACGAAATGCCGGGCCACGTCGGTCTGCGCTGCTCCGCTGCGCAGAAACCAGTCGCGGGCGGTATGCGCGTTGGTCAGGGTCTCCTGAGTGGTGAAGGTCTTGGAGGCGATGATGAAGAGCGTGCTCTCCGGGCGCACCCTGCCGAGCACCTGGGCGACGTGCGTACCGTCGATGTTGGACACGAAATGGAAGTTGAGGTCGGATTTACGGTAGTGGTCGAGAGCCGCCGTGACCATGCGCGGCCCAAGGTCGGATCCGCCTATCCCGATGTTGACCACGTCCGTTATGCGCTCGCCCGTGCAGCCCTTCCATTCCCCGGAGCGAACCTTGGCCGTGAACACCTCCATCTGGTCCAATACCCCATGCACCTGCTCCACCACGTTTATCCCGTCCACGAGAATGAGCTGGTCCGCATCCGCCCGCAGGGCCACGTGCAGCACGGCCCGATTCTCGGTGGTGTTGATCCGGGCGCCGGAAAACATGGCCCCTATCCGCCCGGCCACATCGGCTTCACCGGCCAGATCGAAAAGCAGGTTCATGGTCTCGTCCGTGACCATGTTCTTGGAGTAATCCAGAAAAAGACCGGCTCCTTCCGCAGAAAAACGATCAAAGCGGCCCGGATCGCGATTAAAAAGCTCGCGCATGGGCGTCATTTCCAAAGCATGTTCAGCAAGAGCTTTCCACGGGGAGGACTGGTCAATCACAGGGCACACCTCCGGTCACTTTTTCAGACTGTGCAGAACCTGGCCTATCCTGTCCAGACAAGCGGACAGGGTTTCATCATCGAGCGCATAGGAAATGCGGATGCAGCGGTCGTCGCCAAAGGCGGCTCCGGGCACCACGGCCACGCCGGCCTTTTCCAGCAAGAGCGCGCACAGGGCCGTGGAATCCGGCACTTCGGGCGTGTAGTACCAGTCGACCTGCGGAAAAAGATAAAACGCGCCGGCCGGTTCCGGGCAGATCACATTTCCCCACTGACGGATCATGGCCAGGCCAAGGTCACGCCGGCGCACGAAAGCCTCACGCATGGGGGTCAGACATTCCCAGCCGCCGGTCAGGGCCGCCAGGGCCGCCTTCTGGGCGATGGAGCAGATGTTGGACGTAGACTGGCCCTGGATCTTGGTCATGGCCTTGATCAGATCCGCATGCGCCAGGGTATAGCCCACCCGCCAGCCAGTCATGGCGAAACTCTTGGCCAGGCCATTGGCCACTGCAAAATTTTCAGGGTAGCGCTGCCACCAAGGAGCAAGGGACGCCGGCTTGGCCGGAGCATAGACCAGCTGGTCGTAGATTTCATCGGCGATGACAAAGACGCCCTTTTCCACGGCCCAGGCGGCGATGGCATCAAGCTGCGCCTGGGTGTAATGGCAGCCGGTGGGATTCGAAGGCGTGTTCATGATCAGACAACGGGTGCGAGGGGTGCGCGCGGCCTCCAGCTGCTCGACGCTGACCAGGAAATTATTCCGCGGCTCCGTGGCCACGAAAACAGACACGCCGTCGGCCAGTTGCACCAGCGCCGGATAGCTGACCCAGTAAGGTGCGGGAATGATGACTTCGTCACCCGGATCGAGCAGCACCTGAAAGAGGTTATACAGGCTCTGCTTGCCGCCGTTGGTCACAACCACGTTCTCCATGGCCGCGTCCACGTCGTAAAAAGTCTTGAAATATTTGGCCACGGCCGTGCGCAGTTCGGGAATGCCGGGCACTGGGGTATAGCGGGTAAAGCCTTCGTCCATGGCGGCCTTGGCCGCATCGCAGACATGCCCGGGCGTGCGGAAATCGGGTTCGCCCACGGCCAGACTGACAATCTGCCGCCCTGCGGCGCGCAGCTCCTGGGCTTTGGTGTTGATGGTCAGGGTCGCGGACGGCTTGATCCTGGTAATGCGTTGCGCCAGCTTCATTGTGGTGGAGTCTCCGTTGGGGCGATTGGGGTGAATGAAGGTCAGATTTCCGCGTTGGCTACGTGATCTTCCATCGCGATTTCCAGTTCAGCCAGGGTGACGTCGGTCAGGCCGAGAATCCCGGCTTCGCTGCTGGTGACCAGGATCAGGTCTGGATCCTGGCGCAGGCCGATGCCGAGCTTCCTGCACACAAGATTGGCCAGTCGCACCAGCACCAGCAGGGTGTTGCCGTGATCGTAATCCTTGCGATGATGATCCCGGCATACGTAACAGTAGGACTCGGGCAGATTCCATTTTTCGAGCAGCAGAAAACCACATTCGGGATGCATGGTATCCACGAATTCATCAGCCGCGGTCTTGGTGATCCGAGGCGCGTCCTTGTCTTTCTCGCCCACGGAGACCAGGGCCTTGAGCACCAGCAGCTTGCCGACGTCATGGATGAGGCCTGCGATGAAGGCCTCGGGCGCAAGCTCGGAGTGGTCGCAACGCCGGGCCAGCCACTGCGCGCCAAAAGCGCAGGCCACGGAATGCTTCCACAACGTGGCCGTATATTGCTGCACAAAAGGGTTGCGGGAGCTGTAGTTCTTGCGCTGAGTGGCCATCATCACGCTGTTGACCACTTCACGCAGACCGATACGCACCACGGCGTCCTGAATCCGGCTGACCTTCTTGATACCGCGAAAAAAGGATGAATTGGCGACTTTGAGCACTTCCGCCGCGAGCACTTGATCCTGCGCTATGTAACTGATGACCTTGTCGGTGTCCGGGTCGGCCTTGGTGGCTTCCTGATGCACCAAGAGGGCCGTGCGGTCGAAAACCGGCAGATCTCCGCCGGGTTCTTCCAGAAATTCCCGCACACGGTCATGAATAGAGGCGATTTCAAACATTCCTAAACTCCGAGTATCCTTCGCAAATCGGCCAGAGGCCTGGGTTTCTGGGCTCTGGGCAAGGTCCTCAAGACCTCTTCCACCGTGGTCAGCCCAATGGCCGCCTTGGTGATCCCGTCTTCCATCAGGGAGATCATGCCTGCCTTTTCCATACTTATCACGCGCAGATCATGAGTGGTCTTGCGCAGCAATACCGCGTCCCGGATAAAGACCTCCGGAATGAGCATCTCGTAAACGGCCAGACGGCCCTTGTATCCGCTGTGCCTGCAGGTCGCACACCCCCGGCCCTTGCGGAACTCCGCCCCGGCCAGATCGCCGTAGGTGCAGCCCATCCGCCGCAGCTGGCTCAAGTCGGGCTGATAGGGAACCGCGCAATGCGGACAGACCCGCCGCACCAGTCGCTGGGAAAGGATGCAGGACAGGGTCGAGGAGACCAGGAACGGCTCGATGTTCATGTCCAGCAAGCGGACCAGGGCCCCGATGCTGTCCTCGGTGTGAAAGGTCGTCAGAACCTTGTGTCCGGTCAGTGCGGTCTGAATGCACATCTCCGCCGAAAAATGATCGCGCACCTCGCCGATGACCACAATGTCCGGATCCTGGCGAACGATATGCTTCAGCGTCTCCTCGAAGGTCAGGCCGATGGAGGGCATGATGGAGCACTGACCGATCCCGCGCACCTTGTATTCGACCGGATCCTCAGCCGTGATGATGCTCACTTCCGGCCGGTTCAGGTAGTTGATGCAGCTGTAGACCGTGGTCGATTTTCCGGATCCCGTGGGCCCGGTGACCATGATGACTCCTGAAGGCGCATCCAGCGCTTCGTCCATGAACCGGTTGAGCATGCCCGGGAGCATTCCCAGCTCGTGCATGGGCAACAGCTCTTCCTGGTTCTTCAAAAGGCGCATGACGATCTGCTCGCCGTACACCGTGACGTAGAAGGACATGCGCAGATCGATCTGCACGCCCATGTGGTTGAAAATGAGCCGCCCGTCCTGATGCCGCCTCTTTTCCGCGATGTCCGCGCCGCACATGATCTTGAAGCGGCTGACCAGCGGAGCCACGGCACCAATGGGATAGTCGCGGAAATGAACCATGACGCCGTCTTCACGAAAACGGACCCGCAACCGGTCCGCCATGGGCTCCACATGAATGTCGCTGGCCCCGCGCTTGAACGCGGCCAGCACGATGGAATTGGCGATTTCGACGATGTTCAGACGGTTCAGGTCCGTCCCGTTGCCGACGCGCAACTCTTCCTTGCGCTTGGTCAACACATCGTCAAGCTGACTGACACGGGTGATGCAGACGACAATGGTCTTGCCGAAATAGTCCCGCGCCGCGTCCAGGCTGCGCGGGTCAAGGGGGTCGGCAAAGGCGATGCGCACCGAACCATCGGGCTGCATGTCGTAAGGCACAAAGCGATATTGCTCGTAGTATTCAACGGGTCCGCGGGCCATGAGACCCGGGTCCGGATCCTTGGCCGCCAGCTCCAGGATCGGCAAACCGAGCTGCATGGCCAGTATTTCCGTCAGCTTCTCGTCCGCCAGAAATTTATGCTGTATGAGGATGTCGCCCAGCTTCTGCTGGCGCCCACCCTGCAGCTGCAGGTCCAGGGCGCGATTGAGTTCCTCGTCGGTCAAAAAGCCCAGACCGTTCAGCAGGTCGCCGATACGCAGTTCACCCTGATTGCGGCGGACTGTCTGCCGGATCGTTTCGTCGGTGACATATCCGAGCTCCCGCACGACGTCGCACAGGGGCTTGCTCATGTGCAGCTTGGACGTGACCCGCAGCGCATACTGCGCCTGCTCGACAGTCAGGTGCCCTTCGCGGATCAGAAGCTTGATAATGGGATTGATGGCTTCTTCGGTCCCGTTAGCGTTACCGGAATCAAAATCCTTGTTCATGCTTGCCTCCACGCAAAATCAATGCAGGAGGTAAAATCCAAGTTCCTTGTCATACTCGCTCCTGGAAAACCTGGCGCCGATGGCATCACCGCGGATATTGCGGACCGAGGCCTTCCGCTGGATAAAAGACTCTGGCGGAGCATCGAGGCGAAACCGCACCGTTATCACGTCGCCGACTTGCAGGGCCTCCTGATCCTCCTGTGACGATTCGAGGGAAAAGGACAGGCCGCTCAGGGACAGATCGCGTACCTTCATCGCCATGTCCTTTCCGGTTCTGTGCACGCTGCATGTCCCGATCAAGGATACCGCCCTGCGATAATATTCCCTGAATTCGACCAGCATGACCATGCTTTCGCCGCAGCGGCACTTGATCTTGATGCGGCTGTCACGATTCCGATACGCCGAAGCATCAAAATTGGTCACGAAGCCGCAATGTGGACAGTTGAACACGGCTTTGCCCTGTTTGTCGGCGTAAACTTTCAGCATGGCCTTCCTTAAAGGACATTTTCGACTTCTTGGAAAGTAGGAACAACGCAGAATGCTACGGTTTCGAATTCGCCATGTAAAGACATATGGAAAAGGACCGCTTGACACAAAAAAACCCCGACCTCTTTGCAAGTCAGGGATTTTTGGTCAGCAGACGGTGAATTTCCTCCAGCTCTCGCCGGATCGCGTCCAGCGGAGCCCGGACAGATTCCGTGCCTTCGAGCTTCTGGCGTGCGCCCTTGATGGTCAGCTTTTCGACGTACAGCAAATGGCGAATCCGTTCCAGGACGCGGACATGCTCCTCGGTGTAGTAGCGCTGTCCCTTGGAGGTCCTGGCTGCGGTCAGCTGGGGGAACTCCTCTTCCCAAAAACGCAGCACGTAAGGTTCCACGCCAAGCCGCCGGGCAACCTGTCCAATGCGAAAGCGCTTTTCGGTGTCGGGCGTAACGGGTTTGAGCACATTCCCTCCTGGCCCGTGAAGCCTGTCAGGAAAAGCGGACAGGCAACCTCTCGACCAGATGCTGACCAATGCGAAGATTGATTTTTTCCACGTCCTTGTCTTTCAGGGTGCGCTCAGCGTGACGGAACACGAACCTGTAAGTCAAATTGCGTTCCGCGCTCCCTTCCGGAGCATAGACATCGACCAGAAAGACATCCTCAAGCAGCGGCTCCTGCAATGCCCTGACCGTATCAACTACCTCGCCGATTGCAAGGCTCTCGGGCGCGACCAGGGTCATGTCCCGGCGAACCACCGGGAATTTGGGGATCGCCCTGAACGCAACGTTCAGCCGCAGGCCCATGAGCAGGTCAAGGTCGAGATCCGCGTACCAGACCTCTCCGCGTGCCTGGTAGGCATCGGCCAGATCCTCGCGGATCATGCCGACCCTGCCCACGGCCGTTCCTCCGGCACGCACCAGGATTTCGGGAGCAAGATACGCATGATCCCCGCCGCGCTCAAAGCTTGCGGCGCCCACTCCCAGAGTCAGGAGCAGATGCTCCACCAGCCCCTTGATGTCGGCGTATCCGAAGCGTCCTTCAGGGTAGGGGTAGCGGGCGGAAAAACGGCCGCCATGCAGCAAGATGCCGAGACGGTTGTTTTCGCGGGTCAAGGTGTCGCTGCCCGGGTCCTGCACAAAGGAATGCGCGATCTCGAAGATGCGGATACGGGTGTTGTCCTGGCTCATGTTCTGACGCAGCGAGCCCAGCATGCCAGGAGCCAGTTCCGTACGCAGAACGTTCATTTCCTCGCTGAGCGGGTTGAAAATGTTCACCCGGCCTTCAAGAGGCAGCCCGCAGCGGTCCAGATCAGCAGTACCGACAAAACTGTAGTTCACGACCTCCGAGAGGCCCACGCCCCGTCCCCAGTCCTTGACCCGGCCCAGAAACGCAAAGGTGGGATCGGCCTTGTCCAGGTCGGCAAGACTCTTCTTGACCGTGGGCAGCACCGCCTCGATGCGGTCCATCCCGTACACGCGGGCAACCTCTTCGATGAGATCGACCTCGCGCTCAAGATCCAGTCTGAAAGACGGCGCCGTGACCTGCCAGGACTCGCCGCCCGCGACAACGCACCCTAGACGGGTCAGGGTTTCGCGGCAGAATTCGGGAGCCATCTCGACCCCCAGAAGCTTTGTGGCCTTGGCCGGAGTGAAGGAAATGACCTTGGACGTGAAAGGCCGGGGCTCGGACTTGGCCACCCCGGGAGCGACTGCGCCACCGGACACGGCGGCCATGAGGCTTGCAGCCCGGTTCATGGCATGCGTGTTACCGATCTGATCCACACCGCGCTCAAAGCGGTAGGAGGCGTCGCTGGAAAGTCCCAGACGCCGGGCCGTCTTGCGGATGGACGCCGGATCAAAGACCGCGCTTTCGAGCAGCACCGTAGTGCTCGCTTCACCGATTTCGGAATTGGCTCCGCCCATGACGCCAGCAAGGGCGACAGGCTGCTCGTCATCCCAGATGAGCACGTCCCTTTCGGTCAGGAGCCTGTCCTGACCGTCGAGGGTGGTCAGGGTCATGCCTTCCTCGGCCCGCTCCACCCGGATGCGGTTTCCGCGCAGCAGATCCCGGTCAAAGGCATGCAGGGGCTGGCCGCACTCCATCATCACGTAGTTGGTTACGTCGACGATGTTGTTGATCGGACGCAGGCCCACGGCCAGGAGACGATATCTGAGCCAGTCGGGGCTGGGCGCGATTTTTATGTCCCGGATCAGGCGCGCCTGGTACAGAGGGCACAGGTCGGCATCCGGCTCGATGGCGAACCCCGAAAAGGGCTCCCCGCTTTCGACCAGTTCGGCCTGCGGGATCGTCAGCGGAAGGCCGAAGGCCGCCGCCACTTCCCGGGCCAGCCCGAGAACTGACAGGCAGTCAGCGCGGTTGGGGGTGATGCTTACGTCCAGCACGACCTGATCCAGACCCAGAGCTTCGCAGATCGGCGTGCCGGGGACGAAGCCCTGATCAAGGACCATGATGCCTTCGTGACCATCGCCCAGGTTCAGTTCGCGTTCGGAGCAGATCATGCCGCAGGACGGCTGGCCGCGCAGCTTGGCCTTCTTGATCAGAAGGCCGCCAGGCATGGTCGTTCCCACCGGAGCGACAGGCACCTTCTGGCCGGCGGCAACGTTGGGGGCACCGCACACGATGTCGAGGATCTCGCCCGTGCCAATGTCCACCTTGCACACCGAAAGATGATCCGAGGTCGGATGCGGTGCTCTTTCAAGAACATGCCCGACCACGATCATCTCCAGCGCGGCAAAGGGATTTGCGATCTCCTCCACCTCCAGACCGAGCATGGTCAACCTGTCCCCCAACGCTTTGACGTCCCCTTCGTAGGGCACGAATTCCCGCAACCAGTTCAAGCTTAACAGCATGGCAAAACCTTATGTCCGCTCAGGCGAATTGCCGGAGGAACCGCAGATCGTTCTCGAAAAACATGCGCAGATCGCCGATGCCGTATTTGAGCATGGCGATGCGCTCGACACCCAGACCGAAGGCGAAGCCCGTGTAGATTTCCGGGTCGTAGCCGACTTTGAGGAACACGGCCGGATCGACCATGCCGCATCCGAGAATCTCCACCCAGCCCGTCTCCTTGCAAACGCGGCAAGGTTCGCCGTTGACCTTGCCCTTGCCGCCGCAGATCACGCAGCTGATATCCACTTCGGCGCTGGGCTCGGTAAAGGGAAAAAAGCTCGGACGGAAGCGGACCCTGGTGTCGTGACCGAACACGTTCTGCACAAAGGCGGTCAGAATGCCGCGAAGGTCGGCCATGGTCACATGAGTGTCCACGAGCAATCCCTCGACCTGATGAAACATGGGGGTGTGGGTGATGTCCGAGTCCCGGCGATAGACCTTGCCGGGAGCAATGACGCCGAGAGGCGGCTTGCGTGCCAGCATGGTCCGCACCTGCAACGGCGAGGTGTGGGTGCGCAACAGGATCGAATCCGAAATGTAGAGGGTGTCCTGCATGTCGCGGGCAGGATGTTCGGGGGGAAGGTTGAGCGCTTCGAAATTGTTGAAGTCGTTCTCCACTTCCGGACCGGACACGACCTCGAACCCGAGGCTCGTGAAGACCGCGCAGATTTCACGGGTGACCAGGGTCACCGGATGCAGCGAGCCCAGGTCTGGCTGCCAGGACGGCACCGATGCGTCAAACGCGCCCAGAGCCTGCTCGCGCGCGCGCGACTTCAGGGCGGCGACCTGTTCTTCCCAGAGGGTCGTCATGGCGACCTTGACCTGATTGGCGGCCTTGCCTGCGGCCGGGCGGTCTTCAGGGCCCAGCGCGGTCAAACCGGACATCAGATCGGCCAGGAGCCCCTTGCGCCCGAGAAAACGGACACGCAGCTCCTCCAACTCTTCCAATGAAGAAGCCTGGCCCAGGGCTTCATTGAGCTCCGGGACCAGGCTTTCAAGCTTGCGAATAATATCGTTAGCCACTAGTTCGCCTTGGATTTTACCATTTGGCACAGCGCGGCAAAGGCGTCTTTTTCATAGACAGCCATGTCGGCCAGGGCCTTCCGGTTAAGATTGATTTCGGCGAGCTTCAAACCATGCATGAAGCGGTTGTATGTCAAACCGAATTCACGCACGCCGGCGTTGATGCGCACGATCCACAGTCTCCGAAAGGCGCGCTTCTTCTGCTTTCTGTCGCGGTAGGCGAAGCACAAGGCGCGTTCAACGGTTTCTCGGGCGGTGCGGTACAGCTTGCTGCGTGATCCGCGATAGCCCTTGGCGAGGGCCAAGTACTTCTTGTGCCTTCTGTGGGCTGTCTTTCCTCTTTTTACTCTCATGATCTTCTCCTTTCGCAATCAGGTATAGTGGGAAATGACTATACGCTGAGTCGTTCCGTCCCGGCACAATGCCGGAACTAGAAAATGTACGGTACCAAACGACGAATCGCGCCGACACAGGACTGGGCAGTCATGGTGGACTGACGCAGCTGTCTTTTGCGCTTCGCGGATTTCTTGGTCAGGATGTGGCGCATGTTGGCGTGGCTTCTTTTGACCTTGCCTGTGCCCGTGACCCGAAAACGCTTGGCCGCACTTCTGTTGGTTTTCACCTTTGACATAGTTCCTCCTCAAACAGACTTGAATGGTCGCGCAAGCGACCGGCAATACTGCTCCCTCCCGCCAAAGTGGCGGGAAATTTTTCTTAAAAAGGCGGCAGAGGGAGCTTATTTCTTGGGAAGCCCTGCCAGCAGGAGAAACATGGTCCGGCCTTCGACTCGGGAGGTCTGCTCAACCTTGGCGACGTCGGAAACCATCTCCACGATCCGGTCCAAAATGACTTGCCCTCGATCCTTGTGCGCCATTTCGCGGCCTCGGAAAAACACGGTCACTTTGCACCGGTCTCCGTCCTCGATGAACCTGCGAATATGCTTGATCTTGGTCATCAAGTCATGATCGTCGGTATGCGGGCGGAACTTGATTTCCTTGACCTGAATCTGGGTCTGACGCTTCTTGGCTTCCTGTGACTTTTTCTTTTCCTCGTAGAGGTACTTGCCGTAGTCCATGATTTTACAGACCGGCGGCTTGGCGTTGGGCGCCACTTCAACCAGATCAAGTCCCTTTCCCTCGGCCTGTTCCAAGGCCTCGGGCACGGTCATGATACCTAGCTGATTCCCATCATCTCCAACAACCCGGATTTCCTTGGCCCTGATTTGCTTGTTCCGGCGGGCCTTAGCAGCTGAAAGAATATCTCATTCCTCCATGTTTAAATGGTTTTTCGCATTCCTGCCGCAGTAGGTCGACAAACGCATCGATAGGCATTGCGCCCAGATTGTTGCCGCCCAACATGCGCACGTTGACGCAGGCCTGCTCGACTTCCTGATCCCCGATGACCAGCGCGTATGGAATCTTTTCCATCTGCGCCTCGCGCACCTTGTATCCCAGCTTCTCGTTGCGCAGATCGACCTCCACACGCACTCCCGCCCGCTGCAACGCGGCCTGGCAATTGCGGGCGAATTCGTTGTGGTTGTCGGTCACTGTCAAAATGCGGGCCTGGACAGGTGCAAGCCATGCCGGAAAAGCTCCGGCGAAATGTTCGGTCAGGATGCCGATAAAACGCTCAACAGAGCCCATGATGGCACGATGCACCATGACAGGCCTGTGCCGCTCGCCATCCTCGCCCACGTATAACAAGTCAAAACGATCCGGCAAGGTGAAATCGACCTGAATGGTCGAACACTGCCACTGCCTGCCGAGGCAGTCACGCAGTTTCACGTCGATCTTGGGACCGTAGAAGGCGCCGTCGCCCTCGTTGATTGCATACGGCAGTTCCATCTGACCCATGGCGTCCATGAGTGCGGCAGTGGCTCGCTCCCAGTCCTCGTCGGAGCCGATGGACTTCTCGGGACGGGTGCTGATCTCCATGGAATATTCGAAGCCAAAGACGCCCATGAGATCCTGAATCCAGGTCATGACGCCCTTGATCTCGTCCAGGAGCTGATCCGGACGGCAGATGATGTGTGCGTCGTCCTGGGTGAACTGGCGGACACGCATCAGGCCATGCAGAACGCCGGACAGTTCGTGGCGATGCACGACGCCGAACTCGAACAGGCGGACAGGCAGGTCGCGGTAACTGCGCTGGCTTGTATTGTAGATGAGCATGTGCGCCACGCAGTTCATGGGCTTGACCCCGTAAGGCACTTCGTCGATCTCCGTGAAATACATGTTTTCACGGTAGTTGGCGTAGTGGCCGGAGGTCTCCCACAGGTCGCGCTTCAAAATTTGGGGGGTGCGCACGATGCCGTAGCCGCGGCGGATCATTTCCTTGTTCACGAAATCTTCGAGAATGGTCCGCAACAGGCCGCCCTTGGGATGCCAGTAGGCCATGCCCGCGCCGCCGCGTTCGTGGAAGCTGAACAGGTCAAGCTGGGGGCCGAGCTTGCGGTGGTCGCGCTTCTTGGCCTCTTCGATCATGGCCAGGTGAGCCTTCAATTCCTTGGGCGTGGCGAAGGCTGTCCCATAGATGCGTTGCAGCATGGGACGCTTTGAATCCCCGCGCCAGTAGGCTCCGGCCACGGAGGTCAGCTTCACGGCCTGCAGAAAGCCGGTGGACGGCAGGTGCGGTCCGCGGCAAAGGTCCACGAAGTTGCCGTGACGATAGAGGGAGACCTGGTCGGCGCCAAGGTCATCTATGATCTCGAGCTTGTACGTCTCGCCCATGGAGGCAAAAAGTTCCCGGGCCTCGGCAGCACTCATCTCCTCGCGGGTGAAAGGCTGGTTCGCGGCCACGGATGCAGCCATGCGCTCCTCGATCTTTTCCAGATCCTCGGGAGTGAACGGACGCTCGAAATCGAAATCGTAGTAGAAGCCGTTCTCGACGTCGGGACCAATGGTCACCTTGGCGGAGGGGAACAGCTCCTTGACGGCTTCGGCCATGACATGGGCCGCACTGTGACGCAGTACGGTCAGACCCTGGGCGGATTCCAGAAACACGGGCTCCATAACGGCGGTTCCGGCAGGCACCGGACGAGCCAGATCGAGCAGCGCGCCGTCGCAAGCGCAGGCTACCGCTGCCTTCATCTTCTTGCCGGAGAGGACCGCGCGCAACACATCCGCGCATGTCTGCCCAGCCTGAACCTCGATGTCCTGACCTTGTATCTGAACCATAATGCCCTGCCTCACAAACACGATAGGGAGGCTGTGCCTCCCTATGAGTTCTTTTTTGGTAGGCGCGAGGAGGGTCGAACTCCTGACCCCTTGCACGTCAAGCAAGTGCTCTCCCACTGAGCTACGCACCTAAATGGAGAGCCGCATATATCTTCGCTTTTTGTCTCCTGTCAATATCTCTTTTGCATGTTGTGCAATTTTTTTGAAACTTCTTCCCAAACCCCGCGCATCCGTCCTGCGGCCATCACCTCGCACACGCGCCTGCAAAGCCCCCCGCTCCTTTCCATAACATATTCAATGCTCGAAAATCAGAACTCGCCCACAGCGGACGGGCTGAGCAGGGGCCGAACCTTTGCATTCCCCCCGATTTCAGCTATCTCCCAGGACATCCACCATCTCTCCAACACGGCGCGCACAGTGAAAGACACCACACCCTGCATCCTCATCGTCGATGACGAGCCACTGAACATCAGGCTCCTTGATATCGTCCTCAAAAAAAACGGATACCGCACCCTGTCCTGCACCAACGGTCCCGAGGCCCGGGCCCTGGCCGCAGAACACAGCCCCGACCTCATCCTGCTCGACGTGCTGATGCCCGGCGAAGACGGATACGCAACGTGCGAACTGCTCAAGCAGCAATCGCTGACCTCCGAAATCCCGATCATCTTCATTTCCGCCCTCACGGACACGTCGAGCAAGGTCCGGGGTCTGGAAGTGGGCGGAGTCGATTTCATTTCCAAGCCTTTCGAAAAGGCCGAGGTACTGGCCAGAGTCAAGGTGCACCTGAAGCTGCGCTTCACCTACCGCGCCCTCATCGAGGCCCAGGCCCAAAGACTGGCTCAGGTTCAGGACGCGCAGCAGGCTCTCCTGGTCCTGCCGTCCGAACTGCCCGAGGCGGGATTTGCGGTACGCTTCGAGCCGGTCCTCGAGGCTGGCGGAGATTTCTATGACGTTCTCCATGTCGGCGGAACGACCTTCGACTACGTCGTGGCTGATGTCAGCGGACACGACCTCGGCACATCCTACATCACCTCGGCCCT
The DNA here is from genome assembly GCA_002841885.1 of Deltaproteobacteria bacterium HGW-Deltaproteobacteria-18. Classification (NCBI taxonomy): domain Bacteria; class Deltaproteobacteria; species Deltaproteobacteria bacterium HGW-Deltaproteobacteria-18. Next base: position 62,967 of record PHBE01000017.1, on the reverse strand, counting down.
GAAAGCCCTGCTCAACCAGAACTGCAATCTGGTCACCTCGCCGACGGAGAGCCTGACCATGATCAACAGCGTCCTCTGCCGCATCCTGACCGGCGGCACCCACATCACGGCCGGCTTCGCACGCCTGAACCGTGAGCAGCGTATCCTGCGCTACGTCAATGCCGGACACCCCTCGCCCGTGCTGGTCCGCGCCGGAGGCGGAGTTGAAACCCCGCAGCCTTCCGGAGACATTCTGGGCGTCTTCGACTCCGTCTGGTTCGAAGTCCTGGAGCTCCCGGTCCAGCCCGGTGACCGGCTTTTCATGTACACGGACGGCCTCATCGAGGGTTTCGGAGACAGGAAGATGACGCGGGAGGAGGGGCTGGCCCGGCTCAGCGCGGTCTGCGAAGCACACCGGAGCCTGCCCCTGGCGCAAGCCGTGAATGCGATCCACGAGGCGCTGGCCGAGCCAGGGGCAGCGCGGGAAGACGACACCATCCTCCTGGCCCTGGAGGTTTGACATGTTCGAACTGACGCCGCTTGACCAGGGCTTCGCCCTTGAAATGGACACCAGCCTTGAAAACGTGGATCGTTGCGTGGACCGGATTCGCATTTTCCTGGAGGACAGAGACGCAAGCGAACACCTCTTCCCCCTCTCGCTCCTGGCGCGCGAGGCGCTCAACAACGCCATGATCCACGGAAACCGTCTGGACCGTACCAAGACGGTACTCTTTCGGCTGCAGGCTCAGGCAGACGGGTTTGACCTGCACATCGCGGATGAAGGCCCCGGGTTTGCCTGGGACAGGCACATGCAGGCCCGCAGCCAGGCCGACGACGTCAGCGGCCGCGGGCACGAAATTTTCCGCAATTACGCCAAGGCCGCCCGCTACAATGCCAAGGGCAATGCCCTGACTCTGGAATATCGAGGCTAGCAATGCACTCCATCGAGATCAAAACCGGTGCCAGAGAAGCCATGATCGATATCACCGCTCGCCTGACAGAGCTCTTGAGAAGCCTGGAAGCAGATTCGGGAGTCATGACTGTCTACACGCCGCACACGACCACGGGGCTGACCATAAACGAAGGGGCCGACCCCGACGTCTGCCGGGACATCCTGACCCACCTGCGCGGCATGATCCCGCAACATGCCGGCTTCCGCCACGCCGAAGGCAATTCGGACGCACACATCAAGGCTACTCTCTTCGGGTCATCCGTGCAGGTCATCGTGCACGAGGGGCGACTCATGCTCGGCACGTGGCAACGCATCTTCCTGGGGGAATTCGACGGGCCCAGAACGCGCACGGTCTGGGTCAGGATCACAAGCTGACTCATTCCTCCCGCAAGGGCCGGGTCATGAGTTCACGCACGGCCTCGGCGGGGTTCCTGTTCTCGAAAAGGACGGAGTGAACCTGCCCGGTGATGGGCAAGTCGATGCCCTGCCTGATGCCCAGCGCGTGCACGGCCTGGGTCGTCTTCACGCCTTCGGCCACATTGTGCATCCCAGCCAGGACTTCCTCCAGGGTCTGTCCCCGCCCGATGGCCAGACCCACTCGCCGGTTGCGGCTCAAATCCCCGGTACAGGTCAGGACCAGATCGCCCATGCCGGACAGCCCCATGAACGTGGCCGGACGGGCGCCCATGGCCGCGCCCAGGCGCGACATCTCGGACAGGCCGCGAGTGATCAGCGCCGCGCGGGCGTTCTCGCCAAATCCCAGGCCGTCGGAAATGCCCGAGGCGATGGCCATGATGTTCTTGACCGCCCCGCCCAGCTCCACGCCGATGACGTCGCTGTTGACGTAGACGCGAAAACTCTGGGTCGAAAAAAGCCCCTGCACGAGATCCGCCAGTGCCGGATCGGCGCAGCCCAGGGTCACGGCCGTGGGCATGTTCGCCACCACCTCCGAGGCAAAGGAAGGCCCTGAAAGCACCGCGTAGCGAGGTTCAAGACCGGCCAGTTCCTCGCATACCACCTGCCCCATGGTGCGGAACGTACCCAGCTCCACGCCTTTGCTCGCGCACACGATCCCGGTGCGCGCCGGAAAAAGATCGCGATGTTCACGCAGAAAAAGGGCCAGATTCTGGCATGGCACGGCGAGCACGACGCAGGACGCTCCGTCCAGCACCCGCGCCAGATCCGTATCCGCCCGCAAATTCTGGCTCAGGGGCAGGCCTGGCAGATAGCGGCTGTTGACGGCGTGCTCGTTCACGTCTGCGGCAATCTCCGTCCGCCGGGCCCAAAGCCGGGCCTCTTCGCCCTTGCAGGCCAGCACGTTGGCCAGGGCCGTACCCCAGCTCCCGGCTCCAAGTATCGAAATCTTCACGGAAAAACCTCCATTGCGGATCTTCGGGCAAGCCCGCCCACTATCGAAGATGCTCCGCGTTCTGTAAAGGGCGCTATTGCCAGTATATGGCGAAACAGGTAAGGACCGACCCGAAACAAACCCGGAGTTTCGGGCTCCCCGAGGAGAAAAAGTGGATTTTACCAAGAGCGAACACGACATATTGCGCATCGTCCAGGATACCCTGCCCGACAGCGCCACGCCCTACGCGGACATTGCCCGCCAGACCGGCAGCACGGAAGAGGACGTCCTCGCGCTGCTCAAAAAACTCAAAAACGGCGGTCAGATTCGCCGCTTCGGTGCGACGCTGCGCCATCAGCAGGCCGGCTACGGCTTCAACGCCATGGTGGCCTGGTACATCGAGGAAGGATTCGACCCCGACGAGGTCGGACGCATCATGGCCACGCGCCCCGAAATTTCACACTGCTACCAGCGTCCGAACTGCATGGACTGGCCCTACGACATGTACACCATGATCCACGGCAAGAGTCGCGAGGACTGCATGCAGGTCGTGCAGGCGCTCATGGAGCAGACAGGGGTTACCCAGTACGAAATGCTTTTCAGCATAAAAGAGCTGAAAAAGACATCCATGGAATATTTTTAGCGCATTCACGGAGAGATGACATGACCATATCACAGGAACTTTTCCAGAAGGCCGGAACCCTCATCCCGGGCGGCGTCAACAGCCCCGTGCGGGCCTGCAAGAGCGTGCACTGCGACCCGCTCTTCGTCGCTTCTGCGAGCGGCAGCAAGCTCACCACCGAAGACGGGGTAGAATTCATCGACTACGTCATGTCCTGGGGACCCATGCTGCTCGGACACAACCACCCCGAGGTGGCGGCCGCCGTCGCCGAAACGGCGACCAGGGGCACAAGCTTCGGCGCGCCCTGCAGGCTTGAGGTCGAACTGGCCCAGGCCGTGGTGGACGCTGTTCCCGGCATCGACATGGTGCGCATGGTCAGCTCCGGGACCGAGGCGACCATGAGCGCCCTGCGCCTGGCCAGAGGCTACACCGGCAAGAACGGTGTGATAAAATTTCACGGCGGCTATCATGGTCATGCCGACGCATTTCTGGCCAGCGCGGGTTCGGGCGTGGCCACCCAGTCCATCCCCGGCACCCCCGGCGTGCCCGCCGACGTGGTCAAGCACACGCTATTGGCCCATTACAACGACCTGGACGCCGTACGGACGCTGTTCGAGCAGCAGGGTGACGACATCGCGGCCGTCATCGTCGAGCCGGTGGCCGGCAACATGGGGCTGGTCCTGCCGAAGCCCGGATTTCTGGAAGGCCTGCGCGAATTGACCCGCAAGCATGGGGCATTGCTTATTTTCGACGAAGTCATCACCGGTTTTCGGGTCAGCTTTGGCGGGGCCCAGGCGGCCTTCGGCATCGATCCGGACCTGACGTGCCTCGGCAAGATCATCGGCGGCGGCCTGCCCGTCGGGGCCTACGGCGGGAAGCGCGAAATCATGGGACACATCGCGCCCAGCGGCAACGTCTACCAGGCCGGCACGCTCTCGGGAAATCCGCTGGCCATGGCCGCAGGCCTTGCGACCTTAAAGGCGCTGGCCCAGAAGGATTACGCAGCCCTCGCCGCGCGCACCGATGCGTTCTCCCGTGAACTTGAGAACATTTTGCACGGCAAGGGCGTGCCCGTGACGCGCAACCACATCGCTTCCATTTTCACCCTCTTCTTCACCAAGACACCCGTCGTCGACTTCCCCTCGGCGCAGACGGCCGACAGCAAGGCTTTCGTGTCTTTTTACCAGCAGATGCGGGCACAGGGCATTTATCTTGCACCTTCAGGATTCGAGTGCGCCTTCACATCGTTCGCCCACTCGGAGCAGGATTATGAACGCACCCTGGAGGCGGCCCGGAAGGTTGATTTCTAGAAAATCAAAAACCCTTTTTTCGGGCATCCTTGACTGAAGACCAAGACCGTCGATATATACGTCCCTGCTTGTGCTTTTTGTAACTTTTCTTTCTGGAGGTAGAAAGAGGATGAAAAAGAAATTGTTGATCAGCCTGATCTGCGCGGCTTTCCTGTGCATGGGCGCCGTCATGAGCGTCAGCGCCGCAGACGCTCCCGGCGATGACTATGTCATCAGCGCCCCCGAGGGCATGAAGGCAAAACCCAAGGGCGACAAGCCCGGGACCCTGCAGAAAGCAGTTCCCTTCCCCCATTCCAAACACGCCACGGTTGAGTGCGCCCAGTGTCACCACACACTGGAAGCCGACGGTGGCGCAGTCAAGAAGTGCACCACTTCCGGTTGCCACGACTCCCTGGAGTTCCGTGACAAGGCCAATGCAAAGGAAGTCAAGCTGGTTGAAAACGCGTTCCACACCCAGTGCATCGATTGTCACAAGGCTCTGAAAAAAGACAAGAAGCCCACCGGCCCCACCGCCTGTGGCAAGTGTCACACCAAATAGCGTTCACGCTATAGATCGCACATCAGCACAAGCAAAGGCCGGCCTTTGGTTACCCCCGCTACAGACCCTGTGGCGGGGGCTTTTTTTTCGGCCGGAAATCAGATAACCCGCCCCGTGCATTGCTCTTGCTCAGGCTTCTTGATAGGAAAAGTCGATGTCCCCAACGCCAAGAAAGGATCACGCCATGACCACAAGCACCAACCCGACGGACGATATCATTGAACTGACGGAGATCGTGGAAGAAGGAATTCCGCTGGACAAGAAGTTCGAAGACTTCGCCATGGACAAGGCCATTGACGCCAAAAGCCTGGACAAGGAGCTTGACGATCTGCTCCGCGACCCCGAACCCCTGTCCGCGTCTGCCGAGGAAGCCGGTGACGAAATCGATCTGGACATCCTCTTCGATGAACCCGCACCCGCCAAGCAGGCCCAACCTGCCGCCACCGCTCCAACACAAAAGCCCGTGATGACGCAAGCGCCCGATCAAAGCATGGACATCTCGGACCTGGACGACCTCTTCGATTCTCTGGGCATTGGCGGGAATGACGACGAGGACACCGCCCTCGACATCATTCTCGACGGGGACACGCCGGATCCCAAAAAGCAGGATATCGAAACTTTTTACCCATCCGATTCAATCGATCTGGAACTGGAACTTCCCGGCATGGACAGCGATGACAAATCCTCGAACATTCAGGACCTGACCGACGACCTGCTTGAGGACATCCCGGAGACCGTTCTGCTGGAATCGGCAGCCGCGTCCATGCCCGAGTCCGCCGCCGCGCCTGAAAAACCCGCAGCGGAATCGATGAAGCAGCCCCATGCACCTGAAGAGTCCGCACTGGCCGCCGCGGAGGCAGAACCAGCCGAAGAACCGGCAACGGCTGCGGAGGTCCAGCCCGAAGCTCCTGCCGAGGCCAGGCCCGAACAGGCGGAAGTGGATGAGCCAGCTCTTCTTCCGTCGGCACAGGACACGACTCCTTCAACGTCTCCGGCCACCTTGGCGGGATCAGAGCCCGCGCAGCCGTTGATTGCCGGGGAACCGCACATCTCCCACGCCGCACTTGAAATCATCAGCGCCAGGCTCGACGCCCTCGAGTCCCGCCCTGAGCCGACTTTTGCGCCCGGTCCCGAAGAAATTCTGGCCCTCCTGCCGCAATCGCCCAGGGATCTGCCCTGGGCTGAAACCCTGCGGCAGGAAATCCTCGACCATGTCGAGGGCAGGGTGACGGAACTGGCGGACTCCGCCAGCGTGGACAGGCTGCAGGAAGCCGTGAACGCCCTGCAGAGTCAGGTCGAATCCATACCCGACATTCCAACGGAGCTGGCCAAGACCCTGCCTGCATCTGCCATGCAGAAAATCGAGGCTGACCTTGATGACCTGCGTGCCCTCATTCAAAACCGGGAAGAACCGGGAGCCGAGCAAATCCTGGCCCTCCTGCCGCAATCCCCCGGGGACCTGCCCCTGGCCGAGACCCTGAGGCAGGAAATCCTCGAGCATGTCGAGGCCAGAGTCGCGGAACTGGCAGCCTCCGCCAGCGTGGACGGGCTGCAGGAATCCGTGAACGCTCTGCAGAGTCAGGTCGAATCCATGCCTGACATCCGGGCCGAACTTGCCAAGACCCTGCCCACATCGGCCATGCAGAACATGGAAGCGGAATTTGAGGACTTGCGAGCCTTGGTGCGCGACCAGGAAGAACGCCTGACCGCCTTGCAAAAGACCTTGTCGGACAAGGATGCCGCCATCGCGACCTTGAGCGACGAGTCCACCCGCCTGCGCGCAGAGCTTGACGCCGCGACAGCCAAGGCTGCAGCCGGCCCGGATCTGGACGCGATCAGAAGCGGGCTGCAGGAGTACGTTCAGCAGCAGATGCCCGCAGCAGCAGCCAAGATCATCCGCGAGGAGATTCAGGCCCTGCTCCAGGAGCTTGGAGACTGAGCCCGCCCCGGGGCCAAGGCCCCGGGAGGCTCTCGACTCCCACTTTGGGCTGTGCTAGCTAGGAAAAAAACGAAGGGATGGCTTCAGGGTTTTTCTTTCTTTTTTTACCGCCCGGTTTTCCCCCAAAGCAGGTCGATACCATTCCCCCCGGGCGGTTTTTTTGTTGCATTTCAACCCAGAGAGAGATTCATGGACCAGATCCAAAAACAAGCCTTGCAGGTCGCCAAGGAAATCGTCGTCAAGTTCATCGAAGTCGGGCGCATCTCCCCTTCCAATTTTTCCGAGTACTTCGAACCCATCTATGACGACGTCTACCGCACGGTGACCAAAACCGGTCAGATTCCGGACATCGAGAAGGACAGCGCCGTTGAATCCGAATGAGCACGGAAAGCGGGTCTCCAGCCTTTTCGACAACATCGCGACCTGGTACGATTTTCTCAATCATTTCTTGAGCCTGGGCCAGGATATCTACTGGCGCTATCGCTTGGTGCGCACGCTGCGGACCGGATCCACGGGTGCGGTGCTCGACCTTGCGGCCGGGACCCTGGACGTAAGCCGGGAAATTCTGCGTCGCCATCCCGCCATCAAGGTGCTGAGCATGGATTTTTCTCGTGCCATGCTCTGCAGCGGCAAGAAAAAGGTCGTTAACCAGCCCCTGATTTTTCCGGTCCAGGCCGACGGCCGCGCCCTGCCTTTGCCTGACGGATGCGTCGACGCCGTGACCATAGCCTTCGGCATCCGCAACATCCTTCCCCGAACCGAAGCCTACAGCGAAATCCTGCGGGTCCTGGCACCCGGTGGAAGGCTGTGCATTCTTGAGTTCGGCACGGGCCAGGCCAGGATTTGGCAGGGAGCATACAATTTCTATCTCGGCAAGGTCCTGCCCCGGATCGGTCGATTTTTCTCCAAAAATCCAGAAGCTTATCAGTATCTTGCGGACACGATCCTGGCCTTCCCCAACGCATCGGCCCTGGCCGGGGAGTTGCGGGACGCAGGTTTCGACCAGGTTGGCTATCAGGCTTTGAGCTCGGGAATCGTGTATATCCATGTGGCCCAAAAACCGTCCTGATGCCCTGCCAGCCACGCATTGCCTTCACCCCTTGGGATATGAAGTAAACGAGGAACACTCATGATCACGTTCGAAGATATCGCATCCGGCACGTCGGAAGTTGCAGTGGTGGGACTGGGCTATGTCGGCCTGCCCCTGGCCGTGGCCCTTGGCGACCACTTCAAAGTCGTCGGCTTTGATATTTCACGTCCCCGCATCGAAGAACTGCAGAGCGGCCGGGATTCCACGCGCGAGGTGGAACCCGACAGGCTGGCCCGTGCCCGGGTTGAATACACCGACGATCCCACGCGGCTCGCCGGGGCCGGAGTCATCGTCGTGGCCGTGCCCACCCCCATCGACGGCAACCGCAAACCGGACCTGCGACCCGTGGTCGGAGCCACCGTCACTGTTGGCGCGCACATGAGCAAAGGATGCATCGTCGTCTATGAATCGACGGTCTACCCGGGACTGACCGAGGAAATCTGCGTGCCGCTGCTGGAAGAAAAATCAGGACTGACCTGCGGCAGGGATTTCACCGTGGGCTATTCGCCGGAACGCATCAATCCCGGCGACAAGGTCCACACCCTGGAGAGCATCGTCAAGGTGGTCGCAGGCCAGGATCAACCCACTGCGGACCTGCTTGCCCGCTTCTACGCTTCGGTCGTCAAGGCCGGAGTGCACCGGGCTTCGACCATCAAGGTCGCAGAGGCCGCCAAGGTCATCGAAAACACCCAGCGCGATCTGAACATCGCCCTCATGAACGAACTGGCGCTCATTTTCGACCGCATGGACATCGACACAAAAGAAGTGCTTGAAGCCGCTGGCACCAAATGGAACTTCCTGCCCTTTCGGCCGGGTCTCGTTGGCGGACACTGCATCGGGGTGGACCCCTACTACCTGACCTTCAAGGCTGAATCCATCGGCTTCCACCCGCAGGTCATCCTCGCCGGCAGGCGCATCAACGACGGCATGGGAAAATTCATCGCCGAGAAGACCATAAAGGCCATGATCGACGCCGGATGCCTGATCAAGGGCGCACGCGTAGGCCTTCTGGGACTGACCTTCAAGGAAGATGTGCCGGATTTGCGCAATAGTCGGGTCGAGGACATCATCCACGAACTTTCTGATTACCAGGTCGATGTCCTGGTGCACGACCCGCTGGCCGACATGCATGAAGCCAAGGTGGAATACGGCGTGGACCTTTTGCCTCTGGCAGAACTGCGGCAGCTTGACGCCCTCATTCTGGCTGTCTCGCACGGCGAGTTCGCGCAGCTTGATGCGAGCCGCATCGCGGCCATGTTCAAGGACCCTGCCAGCGGAATCGTCATTGACGTCAAAGGATTTCTGGACCGGGACGCCCTGTCGCGGGAATTCAAATACTGGCGTCTCTAAGCCGTGGCTCGCCCATGATTCTCCTGGCCTGCGCAACCCTGATGGAATGCCGAAACACCTTGAACCTGCCGGCATCTTCTCCGGCGGAGACTCTTGAACCCGTAAACATCCGGGGCCACGACCTTCTGCCGTGTCCGGTAGGGATCGGGCCAGTGGCTGCCGCCCTTAGCGTGGGAGCAATGCTTGAGCGACATCCCGAGGTGACCGGCATTTTGAATCTTGGCATTTGCGGCAGCTTCGACATGGCTCGCGCGCCCCTGGGGTCGACCTGCGTCGCCAACGCCGAAATCTGGCCGGAGTACGGAGTGCATCATTTTATACAGGAGGAAGAGGATGTCTTTGGGCACCAGATGTTCGCGGACCTCCCCCTTGATCCTGTCAACCGGCTCGATCTTGATCCGTCCGCGCAAGCAGCGGCCATGGGCATGACCCTTCATCCAAAATGGATCATCGGCACAAGCCTGACCGTGGCCGGGGTGAGCGGGGACCAGCAGCGCGCGGCATTGCTCCAAGACCGCCATGACGGCCTCACGGAAAACATGGAAGGGTTCAGCCTGGCGCTGGCGGCCAGGCGACGGGGCATCGGATTCCTGGAGATCCGCACCGTGTCAAACCCTGTCGGTGCCCGCGACAAGCGCCTCTGGAACTTCCGGCTGGCCTTGCGCGCCCTGCAGGACATTCTCCCCGTTCTCACCGGAGCTTCTGCATGATCCCCTTAAACGTCGCCATTTCCCCCTGTCCCAACGACAGCTTCATCTTTGGGGCCTGGGTACTCGGCCTCACCGATTCACCGGCCGGACACGACTGCCGGTTTTTCTGGCACGACGTGCAGGAGCTCAACCAGGGCGCCCTCGCGGAAGCCTGGGACGTGATCAAGGTCAGCGCGGCCACGGCCCTGCGCCTGAGCGACACGTACACAATCTTGCCCTGCGGCGGAGCTTTTGGCCTCGAACACGGCCCCAAGCTCGTGACCCGCACGGATTTTTCAGGCGCCTTGCACAGGATCGCCGTGCCGGGCCTCGACACCACCGCGGCCTTGGTACTGCGTGCGGCCCTGGGTGGAAATTTTATCCCGGTACCCATGATCTTCCACGCCATCGTCGATGCCGTGTGCGCCGGAGATGTCGATGCGGGGCTGCTCATCCATGAAACCGCCCTGATCCACGACCGCTACGATCTTGCCTTGCGCCTCGACCTTGGGCATTGGTGGCGCGAACACACTGCCGCCCTGCCCTTACCCCTGGGCTGCATCGTGGCCCGAAACGAACTCGGCGCGGACGTCCACACCTGCGTCACGGAAAGCATCCGCGCAAGCATCCTTCACGCCAGGGCCCGGCAAGACTCCATCATGCCATTCATAGCTTCTCTGTCCAGAGAGCTTGACGCGGCCACGCTGGAACAACATATTGCCGCCTACGTCAACGAATTCAGTATGGACATGGGCTCAGACGGTCTGGCCGCTCTCAACACGCTGCAAACACTGCGGGATTTTTCATGAACGAAGCCTTCGCCCAACTCAAAGCAACCTTCCTCAAAGAGCTGCCAGCCATCAATGCCGCCATCGCGCAGGAGATTGACGCCCTGCCCGCGCTGGTCAGACCGGTGGCCGCGCACGTCATGGACGCCGGTGGAAAGCGCCTGCGGCCCATGCTCACGCTTCTCTTTGCGCGCGCCCTGGATTTCCGGGGTGATAACCTGCAAACCTTGGCCAGCTCCCTGGAATTTCTGCATTCGGCCACCCTCATGCACGACGACATCCTGGACAACGCCGAACTGCGCAGGGGCAAACCGGCCGCCCACACCCTTTTCGGCATCACCCCCACGGTGCTGGCCGGAGACGTGCTTCTGGCGCTGGCCAACGAAATCGTGGCCCGTACGGACAATCCAGCCCTGACCTCATGCATCGCCAAGGCCATAATGCAGACGGCCACGGGCGAAATCATGGAGATCGCCGCCATCCGCAAGGCGCACATCACCCGGGCCGAGTACATCGAGATCATCACCGGCAAGACGGCCTACCTGATCCAGTCGGCCTGCGAATTCGGCGTCATCGCGGCAGGGGGCTCCGAACGGGCTCGCACCGGCGCCAGGACCTTCGGTCTGAATCTTGGAATCGCCTTTCAGCTGGTGGACGATGCCCTGGACTATACGTCACGGGCCGACACCTCGGGCAAACCCCTGGGCGGAGATCTGCGCGAAGGCAAATTCACCCTGCCCCTGCTCTTGTACCTTGAATCCCTGCCAGCGGACCAGCGCGAAATCATCACCCGGGAGCTCACGGACGTGAACCTGTGCCCTGCCAGGCAAGACCAGATCATCGCCGATGTCGCGGGACAGGGCTTTGCCGAAAAGACCCGGGACGAAGCCAAATCCTATTTGAGACTAGCCAGTCAGGCTCTTGGCGTGCTACCCGAATGCCTGGAGAAAAAACTGCTCGGAGCCATGATCGAATTCGTGCTGACAAGAGATAAATAAACATGCCAATTCAGGATCGCCTTCCCCCTCGCAACCTCGCAACCTCGTTGCGTGCAAGCCTGAAAGCGACCTTTTCGCCGGCCACGGCCCAGCTTCTCCAGGAGGCGGTCAAGTCCGAGCCGAACTTCGGAGTCATCGCCTCCATACTGAGGCTCGATCCGGCCCTGGCCACGACCATCCTGTCCCTTGTCAATTCGCCCTACTACGGACAAACCAGCAAAATTTCCGACGTGCAACGGGCGGCAATAATCCTCGGCGACAACGAGATTCTGCGCATCGCCCTGTCATTGTCCCTGCAAAAAAACCTGAACTCGATATTGGAAAATAACGGTTTTGACACCTTTGCCAACTGGCGCATAATCATCTGGGCAGCACTGGGCGCAGAGCTCATCGCCCAGCGCCTGGCCCCGGAGGAAGCGGAAACCGCCTACATCTGCGCCCTGGTCAAGGATCTCTCCCTGCTCCTCTACGCCGCCAACTTTCCCGAACATCTCCTGCCGCATCTCAAGCAGCCGGATTTTGTCAACACTGGCCCGACGTTCATGTCCTGGCAGGACCATCTTCCGGAGGATCACTCCAACCTGACCGCCGAATTGCTCGAGCAGTGGAATTTTCCCGAGCCCATGATCGCGGCCATCTCCGCCCACCACGACCTGGAGCACGTCTTTGACTACCCGCCTCTGACCCAGGCGGTCATCCTCGGTACCAGATGGGCGGAGGCTGAGTTTCGCACCGATCCGGCTCCGGACAGCCTGAATCAGCTCAGCTTTCTTCTGGCCAAGGCAGGCGCCCTGCCTCCGGAAGGCATGGACGAACTGCGCCGTCAATGCGCGACCCTTTTTTCGGAACTGACCGCAGCCATGAACGTCAAGGATCTTGATCCCAACGACAGGCTGTACGCCCACTCCCTGCAATCCATTCAGGATTTCCATCACCAGGCCAAGGAAGTCGAAGGCCTGACCGGCGGCAACGCGGCCATCGCGGCCTGCATCGGCAGGCATCTGCGCTGGAACTGGAACTGCCGCAAAGCCGAGATCATCCTGCACTCCCCCTCCAACAGAAACTGGGAGCGATTTGTCCTGAACGATGCCGGAGTGCATGGGCCCGACATCGCGCCCGCCCTCGAACGGCTCAGGCTATTTTCGGAAGCTGACTTTCCGCTCGAAGCCGAGGGGCATATGGTCGGAGAGCTTCGCCTGAACGACGAAGCCGAGTCAAAGCGGATCAGGGCCGAAGTCACACTTTACACCCGGCTCCTGGCCCGCGGCATCCGGCACCAGGCGCGCACCGTCGGGCAGCTTGAGATCAAGGCCGAATTGCTCGACATCCTTCCCACCGGAGTGGCGCTGCTCGACGCGCAGGGACGCATCTTGCGGGCCAACCCCACATTCACCAAATTTCTTGGAAGTGCGAATCAGCTCGAAGACCGGCTGGCCAAAGGCAAGGATGCGCAGCAGGCCAGCCTGGCCCTGCAAGGCTGGCGGAACTTCCTGCTCGCCCCTTCCCAGAGCGCTCATTGCTCCATCCATTGCCCGCTGGGCCCCGGCAACGAGCCTGCGACGTCGTCCTTCTCCCTGGCCGGCTACAAAATCCCTCAAGGCTCTCAGGCAAACATTTTGACCATGGTCCAGGACCTGGCCGAAATCCAGATGCTCGAATTCGAGGCCCTGCGTCAACGGGACTTCCTGAACACCCTGCTCGAATCCATGCAGGACCTGGTTCTCACCACAGACAAAAACGGGATCATCACCTTTGCTTCCGGCCGCCACAGTGCCTTCCTGACCGGGCGCAACCTCTTCCATCTGACCCGCCCCATGAACGAACAGGAAGAAGCGTGGGACATGGCGTTTCTGGAGCAGAGCCCGGCTGCGGTGGAAGTGCAGATCGTCCTTGACGACGAACACCTGCAGCTCGAACTCGTCTTCTCCCGTTTTTCGTTCGGGACCGACCACGGGCTGATTGTCGGCCGCAACATTTCGACCATCCGCAGGCTGGAGCGCAAGATTCGGGAACAGGCCCTTTTTGATTCCCTGACCCAGGTTTTCAATCGGCATCACCTCCAGCCGCTTCTGGACAGGGAAATGTTTCGCGCCAAACGCACCGGGACCCCGCTCGGACTGATCTTTTTCGACATCGACAAATTCAAGCTCTTCAACGACACCCATGGCCACCATGGCGGCGACAAAGCCCTGAAAGAACTGGGACAGCTCCTGCGGCGCATCCTGCGCAAGGGCCTGGACTTTCCCTGCCGCTTCGGCGGAGATGAATTTGTCGTCATCTCCAGCAACTCCACCGTCGACAACCTGCTGACGATTTCTGAAAGAATTCAGAAAGAATTCAGCATACTGCATCATAATCAGGTCACGTTGAGCATCGGCATGAGCATGCTCGAACCCGATGACACCTCGCAATCCCTGCTTGAACGCTGCGACAAAGCCAATTATCAAGCCAAGGCTCAGGGCGGAAACGCCATTGTGCACCTGCAGCCAAGCATTACCTCTGAACCATAAGCGTCACCAGGAGAACAACATGCCGATCCGAGTCGAAGTGGCTCTGCGCAAGGCAGTTACCGATACCCAAGGCAACAAGACCGCCCACAAGATCAAAAGCGAGCTCGGCCTGACCGTCGATCAGGTCCGGATCATCCGGATCTACACCGTCGATGGACTGAGCCCAGCCCAGGTGGATCAGGCCATCGAAGCCGGAGCCCTGCACGACCCGGTCCTGCATACGGCCCAAACCGCTCCGGCGGCCACGGATTTCGACTGGCTCATCGAAGTCGGCTTCCGTCCCGGCGTGACCGACAACGAAGGCCGCACCGCCCGCGAAACCCTGCGCACCGTGCTCGGGGACCGCAACGCTGACATCGCGGTCTACACCTCCACCCAGTATCTGATCTGCGGCGATCTGAACCGGGCCCAGGTGGAACACATCGCAAGGGACCTGCTGGCAAACGAACTGATCCAGCGCTTCGAAATCGCGGACAAGGACACCTGGACCGCAAGTCCCGGTTTTCAGGCCCGCACTGCAGCGGTCACGGGCGAAGCCTCGAGCACCGTCGATATCGTGGATCTGAGCAGCCTGGATGACGACGCCCTTCTTCGCCTCAGCCGCGAAAACATCCTGGCGCTGAACCTGGAGGAGATGCGCTGCATCCGCGACTACTATGCAAGCCCCGCGGTCGTCTCCCACCGCAAGGCCAAAGGCCTGCCCGCAGCGCCCACGGACGCGGAACTCGAATGCCTGGCCCAGACCTGGTCCGAGCACTGCAAGCACAAGATCTTCAGTTCCCGCATCAGCTACGAAAACCTTGAAAACGGCACCAAGGCTGAAATCAACAGCCTCTACAAAACATTCATTCAGGGAAGCACCAAGCAGCTTCGCCAGCGCATGGGCAAGGACGACTTCTGCTTGTCCGTGTTCAAGGACAACGCCGGCGTGATCCGCTTCAGCGAAGACATAAACGTCTGCATCAAGGTCGAAACCCACAACAGCCCCTCGGCCCTGGACCCATACGGCGGAGCCCTGACCGGCATTGTCGGCGTGAACCGCGACCCCATGGGCACAGGCATGGGCGCGAACCTGTTGTGCAACACAAACGTCTTCTGCTTCGCTTCGCCCTTTCATGACGAAGAACTGCCGCCCCGACTGCTGCATCCCCGCCGCGTCTTCGAGGGCGTGCGGGAAGGCGTCGAGCACGGCGGCAACAAGTCCGGCATTCCCACGGTCAACGGGGCCATCGTCTTTCACGAACGGTTCCTCGGCAAGCCGCTGGTCTTCTGCGGTACCGTCGGCACCATGCCCGCCACCGTGGCCGGACATCCCAGCTACGAAAAGAAGGCCCTGCCCGGCGACCGCATCATCATGACCGGCGGGCGCATCGGCAAGGACGGCATCCACGGCGCGACCTTCTCCTCCGAAGAGCTGCACGAGGGCTCTCCGGCCACGGCCGTACAGATAGGCGACCCCATCACCCAGCGCCGCATGTACGATTTTTTGATGCGCGCCCGCGATCTGGGCCTCTACAATGCCATCACCGACAACGGCGCGGGCGGGCTGAGCTCCTCGGTGGGCGAAATGGCCCAGGACTGCGGCGGCTGCGACATGGACCTGGCCAAGGCGCCACTCAAGTACGACGGCCTGCGGCCTTGGGAAATCCTGGTCTCCGAAGCCCAGGAGCGCATGACTCTGGCCGTGCCCCCATCCAAACTGCAGGCCTTCATGGAACTGGCGGAGGAAATGAACGTCGAGGCTTCGGATCTGGGCTGCTTCACGGACTCGGGCTACCTGCACGTGCGCTACAACGACAAAATCGTGGCCGATCTCGACATGCAATTCCTGCATGACGGCTGTCCGCAAATGCAGCTCCGCGCCGCCTGGACACAGCCGCAGGTCTGCTGTGGCTGCGAAACGCCGCAGCCCATGGTAACTGATCATCAGGACTTTCTGCAGTCCATGCTCGGCCGCCTGAATATCTGCTCCCGCGAGTATGTCATCCGTCAGTACGACCACGAGGTTCAGGGCGGAAGCGTGATCAAGCCCCTCGTCGGAGCCAGGAACGACGGTCCCGCCGACGCCGCCGTGATTCGCCCCCAACTTGGCAGCGACAAGGCCCTGGTCATAGCAAACGGCATCTGCCCGAAACTGAGTGATCTGGATGCCTACTGGATGATGGCGGGCGCCATCGACGAAGGCGTTCGCAACGCCGTGGCCACCGGCGGAGACATTCGCCACATGGCCGGCGTGGACAACTTCTGCTGGTGCGACCCGGTCCAGTCCGAAAAAACCCCGGACGGCGAATACAAGCTGGCCCAGCTGGTCCGCGCGAATCAGGCCCTGGCCCACTTCTGCCTCGCCTACGGAGTGCCCTGCATCTCAGGCAAGGACTCGATGAAGAACGACTACACCGGCGGCGGAACCAAGATCTCCATCCCGCCCACGGTCCTCTTCTCAGTCATGGGCGTGATAAGTGACTGCAACAAGACCATGACCTCCGACTTCAAGCGGCCGGACGAAAACGTCTACGTGCTGGGCCTGACCAAAAACGAACTGGGCGGCTCTGAATATGCCGACGCCCTGGGCGTGTGCGGATCGGTTCCGCAGGTCGACGCGGTTTCCGCCCGCATCCGCTACGAGCGCATGCACGAAGCCATCACCACCGGCCTTTTGAGCGCGGCCCATGACGTCTCCGACGGCGGTCTGGCCGTTGCAGTAGCCGAAATGGCCCTGGCCGGACGCATCGGCGCGGATATCGACACGGACCTGATCCCGGCCCTGGACTGCCCGCTGGCCGAACAGCGCCTCTACAGCGAATCGGCCAGCCGCTTCGTGGTCACCGTGGCCGATGACAAACGCGCCGCCTTCGAAGCCCTCTTCGCCGGAGACTTCATGGCCGCCATCGGCAAGACCACCGCCGACGAAAAATTGACCCTGCGCGCAGGAAGCGCAATCCTGGTCAACGCTTCGGTGGAAGACCTGGCCACAGCCTGGAAAAAGACGCTGGATTTTTAAAGGCATGCCTCCGGCGGGCAGGGGACTCGTCCCCTGCACCCCTTACAGGGGTTGGGGGCATTATGTGGATGCAATAAAGAAAAACGGGCGACCCAAATTGGGCCGCCCGTTTTTTTATTAAAGACAGTTGAATGGGGTGCAGGAGACAAGTCCCCTGCCCGCCGGAGGCATCTCTTCTCCCCTACTTATAGTACACCTTGATCTCGTTGGTCATGACCGTACCCATGCCCGGGGTGGCCTGGCCGCTGGCGATGATTACGTTTTCGCCGGGCCGAAAGCCTGCGTACTCCTGCACGAATTTTTCCGCCCGCTTCTGGTGGCTGCGCGGCTCCAGCGGGCTCTCCACCGGAGTGATGGCCCAGAAGAAGTTCATCCAGCGCATGATGCGCGCGTCCGTGGTCATGGCGTAAATGGGTTGGGCCGGACGGCGGGAGCTTATGTATCTGGCCGTGGCTCCGGTGGTCGAATGGCAGACGAGGGCGGCACTGTCTGCGTTGTCGGCCATGAGGCAGGCGGAATAGGCAATGAATTTGGGAGGGTTCTTTTCGGCCTTGGGCACGTAAGGGCCGCCCAGGCGCTCCAGGTAGTATGGCTCGGAATACTGCGCGATCTCGTTGATGAAACGCACCGCCTCCACCGGATAGCTGCCGATGGCCGTCTCTTCGGAGAGCATGACGCAGTCCGCGCCGTCGATCATGGCGTTGGAGACGTCCGTTGATTCGGCCCGTGTGGGGATGGGATTCTTGACCATGGACAAAAGCATCTGGGTCGCGACGATGGCCGGTTTCTGGGCGTGGCGGCAGGCGCGCAGGATCTTTTTCTGGATGATGGGCAACTCGGCCGGGCTGCATTCAAGGCCCAGGTCGCCGCGCGCGACCATGATGGCGTCGGCCACTTCCAGGATGGAGTCGAGCTTGTCCACGGCGTTCTTGCGTTCGACCTTGGCCACGACCGGAATCCAGGTCCCGTGCCGTGCGATCTCGGCCTTGATGTCCTCGATGTCCTCCTTGCTCTGCACAAAGGAAAGAGCCACCGCGTCAATGCCGATATCAAGTCCCTGATGCAGGTCGCGGCGATCCTTGTCGGTCATGGCCGCGACCTTGAGCGTCTTGCCGGGAAAGGCGATGCCCTTGTTGGAGGTCAGGATGCCGCCGTTCAGGGCCTCCATCAGCACCAGCCGGTCCCGCTCGATGACCTTCACGACCTTGAACTGCAGCATGCCGTCGGACAGGGACACGGGCATATCCGTCTCCAGGCCCTCCAGAAGTTCGGGTACGTCGAGGCTTATGAAGATATCGCTCTCGGTCGTCGCCGCCATGGACGGACCGCCAAGGCACACATAGGCCCCCTTGCGGATCTGCAGCGGGGAACCCTTGACCTCGCCGATGCGTATCTTGGGGCCGCACAGGTCACCCATGACCGTAAGGGGGATGCCGGTCTCCTTCTCGACCTGCCTGATCTTCTGGATGACAGGCCCGAAATACTCCGCGCCGGCATGAGAAAAATTGAGACGGAATACCCGCACTCCAAGCTGGACCATCTCCTTCATGACGCTCTGATCCATGGAAGCCGGGCCCAAGGTGGCCACTATCTTTG
The DNA here is from genome assembly GCA_002841885.1 of Deltaproteobacteria bacterium HGW-Deltaproteobacteria-18. Taxonomy (NCBI): domain Bacteria; class Deltaproteobacteria; species Deltaproteobacteria bacterium HGW-Deltaproteobacteria-18. Next base: position 44,257 of record PHBE01000017.1, on the reverse strand, counting down.
TACGCATGTGCATGTCCCCGTTGGTATTGGTTGGCGGATTAGATGATTCCATACAGGGGTCTTCCGGGCAGGGCAAGTTCGTCCACTCTTTTTTCGATTTCCGCCACACTGTTCAGCGCCGGAGCGTGATAGGTCTTGAGCCGGGCATCGACGACCATGCTCGTGCATCCCCAATGCTTGCAATGCGTGAACCCGTTCAGCCCGTAGGTGTCCGTGGCCGGGTCTGAGCGGGTGAAGGTCACCCACAGGAAATTGTCCCAGGAACCCGCCGTGAAGTCGGCGTCGTCGGCGACAACGATCAGCGGGAAGCCTGCCAGCTCGGCGCTTGCCAGGGCCTGACACAGGTTTTCCATGGCAGGGTCGTGGGTGTCGCGCGGCTGGGCGTGGGCCGGGCCGGAAATGACCAGCACTCCCGGAGCAAAAAAACGCGGGCTCAAAAACCCGTCCGGCAGGTTCAGGGCGGGCAGGGCCTTGCCCAGAACGCGCTTTGGACTTCCGGCAGCCGTCCAGAGCACCTTGGACCCCTGATTGAGGCTGATGCCCGAATAATCGAGGGTGTCCATGGTCGTGCGGGTGATGAAATGCAGGTCCCGTGACAGGTCGAGGCGCTCCAGCACATGCTGCAGGAAACGGGGCACATCGTGGCAGGACAGGCCGGGATCGTCCTCGCGGGCGGAAAGAATGACGTACTTGGAGAGAGAGGTCTGGGTCGTGCCCAGAAGCGAGAGGCCGTTGGTGATGAGCTCCTGCGGCTGACGCTCGCCCGCATACGGCACGTAGCGCTCGCTGCCCACGGCCAGCAGGAGCGGGTGCACTCCGGCCGCGTCCACGGCATGAACCTCGTGCACGCCTCCGAAAACCTGCGGCACCAGCTCGGCAGTGAGTTCGTGGATGAACGCACCGAACATGGTGTCCTCCTGCGGCGGGCGCCCCACGGTGGTGAAAGGCCAGACAGCGCCTTCACGGTGCAGCACCTCGGACACCCGCATGACCGGAAAATCATGCGCCAAGCTGTAATAACCCAGATGATCGCCAAAGGGTCCCTCGGGCTTCTGGACCTGCGGATCGATGTACCCCCGGATACAGAAATCGGCTTCGGCCGGGATCGGCAGTTCCCCGGGCCGCCGGATCATGGGCACCCTGTGTCCGCCCAGGGCTCCGGCGAAGAGCATCTCGGCGATGCCTTCGGGCAGGGGCATGATGGCGGCCAGGGTCATGGCCGGCGGGCCGCCCACAAACACGTTGACGGGCAGGGTTTCGCCGCGCGCGATGGCCTCGGCATGATGATAGCCGATGCCACGATGGATCTGGTAATGAAGGCCCACTTCCCTGTCCTTTTCGAACTCGTTGCCCGAGAGCTGAATGCGGTACATGCCCAGGTTCGAGCCCATATAGCCGGGACGGGACGGGCTCTCGGAATAGACCAGCGGCAGGGTCACGTAGGCTCCGCCGTCCATGGGCCAGGAGACGAGCTGCGGGAGCTGCGAAATGCTGGTGGTGCGGGCCAGGATCGGGCCGCCGCTGACGGTCCTCGGCAAGGTATGCCAGGCACCAAGCGCCAGCCCCGGCCAGAGTCCGGGCTTCTTCAGAACGAGCGCCGGATCGGCCTTGGCCGAGAGCATGGCCTCCACGCGGCGCAAGGTGGCGCGGAAAATGAATTTGGTCCGCGCCAATGTGCCGAAAATGTTGGCGGCCATGGGAAATTTCGTGCCCTTGACGTTGGTGAAGAGCAACGCCGGGCCACCGGCCTGGAAAACCCTGCGCTGGATGGCCCCGGCCTCGATGTAGGGGTCGATGGGCTCATCGATGCGCACCAGTTGCCTGGTCCGCTCCAGATCGTCGAGGCAGGATTTGAGATTGCGGTAGATCATGGGGTGCTCCGGGGGCTGGGGCTTAATGGGCTGCTTGGTGGACGATATGGACGGTATGGACGGAAAATGGACGAGATGGACGGTATGAGATTTGCGGCAGCGGGATGAATCGCGCCGGGGCTTGCGCTTATTGGTGGAACGTTATGTGTACGTTGGGATTTTGCCGCCATTCGTCAAACTTCTTGCGTAGCCATTGTTTGAAGAGATTGCGGGTGACCGGCAGGAGGATGAGCAGGCCTGCTATGTCCGTCAGAAAACCCGGCGTCAGGAGGACCATGCCGGCCAGAAAGATGAGCACGCCGTCGAGGAGTTCTTCGGCCGGCATGAAACCCTGATCCAGATTCTCGCGGATGCGCATCATGGTCGACAGGCCCTGCATGCGTGCCAGATGCGCTCCGGCCAGTGCCGTCAATATGACCAGGGCGACGGTCGGGAAAGCCCCGATGGAGCTTCCGACAGTGACCAGCAAGTAGATCTCCGCCACCGGCACCAATACAAAGAGCAAAAACAGCTTTCCAAACATTATGCCTCCCGTCCGGCCAGTTGATCCACAGTTTCGCGGTCCCGCAGGCCCAGAAAATAGAGCACGCCGTCAAGACCCACGTTGGAAATGGCCTGTCCCGCGCCCTGGCGGACCACGGGCTTGGCGTGAAAGGCGATGCCGAGTCCTGCCACGTCGAGCATCGGCAGATCGTTGGCGCCGTCGCCCACGGCGATGACCTGCGCCAGGGAGATGTGTTCCTTGTCGGCGATGGCCCTCAGCAGCCGGGCCTTGCCCGCGCCATCGACGATCTCGCCCACCAGTCCGCCGGTCAGGACCCCGTCCTGTATCTCAAGCTCGTTGGCGTGCACGTAGTCGATGCCAAGCTGCTTCTGCAGGCGGCGGCCAAAATAATTGAATCCGCCGGACAGGATGGCGATGGTGTAGCCAAGACTTTTTAAAGTGCGGATGAGTCTTTCCGCGCCCTCGGTCATGGGCAGGGTTGCGGCGACATCCTGCAGCACGGACTCGGGCAGGCCCTTGAGCAGGCTCACGCGCCTGCGCAGGCTCTGGGAAAAATCCAGCTCCCCGCGCATGGCCGCCTCGGTGATGGCCGCGACCTCTTCGCCCACTCCGGCCCGTTTGGCCAGTTCGTCGATGACTTCGGCCTGGATCAGGGTTGAATCCATGTCGAAACAGACCAGGCGCCGAATGCGGCGAAAAGCGTTGTCTTCCTGAAAGCCGATGTCGATGCCCTGCTCCCGGGAGAGATCCAGAAAAGCGGCGCGCATGCCAGAAATGTCCTCCGGGGTTCCGCGCACGGAAAATTCGAGGCAGGACCGGGGCATGGCCGGCGGGTTGGCCAGGGATCTGCGGCCCGAAAGACGGGTGATGCAGTCGATGCTCAGTCCGTGCGAGGTGATCACTTCGGCCATGGCCGCCAGATTGGCTGCCGTTATCGTGCGCCCGAGCACTGTCACGATATGCCTCTTGCGGCCCTGCACTCCGACCCAGCGCTCATAATCGTCCTCGGTCACGGGCGAAAACTTGAGGAGCAGCCCCTGGTTGTGGGCCCAGTAGAGGAGATCCTTCAGAATGGGCGAGGATTCGTTCTCACGCGGCACTTCGATGAGCACGCCAAGCGAGAGGTCGTCGTGAATGACGGACTGACTGATGTCGAGGATGATCACCCCTGACTCGGCCAGCTGCCCCATGATCCCGGCCAGCAGGCCGTCCCGGTCCATGCCGGCGATTTGTATGAGAATGATTTCGCGCATCTTCTTATTTGTGCAGGAGGTTCCACATGCGTATTGCGACCCACTCCAGCACTACGGCTGGGTTGGCCCCCACTTCCAGACTTTCAAGGGCGTTCTCGATGATGACACCCACCTGACGCACCGCGACCACATCAAGCCTCGCGGCCAGCAGGCGGGCCAGTTCGGTCAGGGGATTTCCATATCCGGCCTGGACCAGGCTGCGCTGGACTTCCCGCAGGATGGAGTCGGCCATCCGCGCGTCCACATTGCCCTTGCGGCCAGTCCATTCGAGCCATGCGCCCTTGCCGCTCTGGATGAACTCGCTCAATGCGCGCAGGCGTTCCCCCAGATCGGGTTCTTCGGGCACGCCCCTGGGCCAACCCAAGGTAAGCACGAAACTGCGGGACACCAGGGTCGGGAGCAGGATTTCACGGCTCGGAGCCAAAAGCACAAAGACGTTGCCCGGGCTTGGCTCTTCCAGGGACTTGAGCAACGCATTGGCCGCACCGTCGCCCAGCGCCTGCGCCTCGGCCAGGATGACCACGCGCGGCCCCCGGCCCGCAGGCGGATCGCCGAGCACGGCGCGCACTTCGCGCACGGTGTCCACGCTGATCGAACCTTCGGCTCCGTTCAGAAGAATGAGATCGCGGCAGGCGTCGTCGGCGATCTGCAGACAGATGCGACATTTTCCGCACGGAGGAACCGCCTCCCGGCACATCAACCGCGCGGCCCAGAAAAGACCGAAGGCCAGACGCCCGGAAGCGTCTCCGCCTTCCAGGAGCAGCGAATTGGGCGGAGCCTGGGCGAGGCGTTCCAGAAACCCCGCGATGCGGGGCTCAGAGGAGATGATATGATGCCAGGGTGTGGACATGATGAAAAAATGGGAGGCGGACCTCCCATTGTCAACGCAGAATGGTCTGGTCCCGGTCCGGGCCCACGGATACTATGGACACCGGAATGCCCAGGATTTCCTCGATGCGGGCGATGTAGTCGCGCGTGGCCAAAGGCAGTTCGGCATAGGTCCGGCAGCCGGTGATGTCTTCGGACCAGCCGGGCATGCTCTCATAGACCGGCTCGACATGGGCCATGCCGTTTTCTTCCTGCGGCGGATAGGCGACCTCCTCGCCCCGATAGCGGTATGCCACACAGAGCTTCAGCTCGTCGAGACCGCCCAGGACATCGAGCTTGGTCAGGGCGATTTCCGTGGGGCCGTTCAGACGCTGTGATTCGCGCAGCACGACCATGTCCAACCAACCGCAGCGGCGCTTGCGACCCGTGGTCGCACCGACCTCCGCGCCCTTCTGCTGCATGTAGGCTCCAGCGCCCTCGGGCTGCTCCGTCGGAAACGGACCTGCGCCCACGCGAGTGGTATAGGCCTTGACGATGGCCACGATGCGATCGAACATGCGCGGCGAACATCCGGACCCGGCCGAGGCGTTTCCGGCCACGGTGTTGGACGAGGTCACAAAGGGATAGGTGCCGTGATCGATGTCGAGATGGGTGCCCTGCGCTCCCTCGAAAAGCACGCCCTGCCCTGCGGCCTCCTGGATGGCCGAGGACACGTCGCCCAGATAGGCCGTCAGCCGTCTGGCCACAGGCAGCAACTCGTCAAAAATCTTCTGCGCAGACATGGGCTCCTGGCCATAAAGACCGGTCAGCAAGGCGTTTTTTTCCACCAGGGCTTTTTCGATCTTCTGCCTGAGCAGGGTCTCGTCCGCCAGGTCCGCCGCACGGATGCCGATGCGCGCGACCTTGTCTTCGTAACAGGGGCCGATGCCCCGGCCCGTGGTGCCGATCTTGTCCGATCCGCTCTTGAAATTTTCCCGCGCACTGTCGATGGTGCAATGATACGGCATGATGAGCTGGGTCTTCTTGCTGATCAAGAGCCGATCGGGGCTGACGTCGATGCCCGACGCGGCCAGCTTGTCCATTTCCAGGCAGAACACGAAGGGGTCCAGCACCACGCCGTTGCCGATCATGCATTTCTTGCCCTGGTGCAGGATGCCGGACGGAATGAGGTGCAAAATGGTCTGCTTGCCGTTGACCACCAGCGTGTGCCCGGCATTGTTTCCGCCCTGAAAGCGCACGATGGCGGCCACATCCGTGGTCAACAAATCGACTATCTTGCCCTTTCCTTCGTCGCCCCACTGGGCGCCCATGACTACGATATTCGCCATGAATCCGATCTCCTCGTCTTTGGTATATTCGCCGTCAGCGCAATGGCAAATGGCTCCCTTCTTTATGAGAAGGCTGGAGCGAAGTCAATTTACGCAATCGATTGGCTCTCAAAAAACACGAATCCGTAAATTCGCGCATGTCGCACGACTGTGACCGGGTCCCGCCCCGGCACGGGATTTGCCGTCCATTCGGGCCTGTGCTAGGGGCACATGGATTCGCACGGCCCGGTCCTCGGGCCGGACAACGCCAAATCCTCTTTTCGGAGACTATATGAGTGATCTCAAGAAGATGTATCATACACTGAACCGGGACTCCTTTCCTGCCGACCTGACCTTGACCGTGGGTGATCAGACCATCCGCTACGCCAAGAAAACCTGGAACATCGGCGGCGAACAGAAAGGATTGCGCTACGGCGAAAACCCGGACCAGCCCGCGGCCCTCTACGAAGTGGTCGATAGTTCCTTCAACATGGACGGAGTCGCCTTCCAGCAGGGACAACACAAGCTCGTTTCGAGCCTGACCGAGGAGAACCTGATCCAGTCCGGCAAGCATCCGGGCAAGATCAACCTGACCGACGTGGACAACGGCATCAACATGCTCCAGTACCTGACAGCCAAGCCCGCCGCCATCATCCTCAAGCACAACAACCCCTGCGGCGCGGCCTGGTCCGATGGCGGCCTGTTCACGGCACTTTCCCGCGCCTTCGCCTCCGACCGCATCGCGGCTTTCGGCGGCACCATCATCGTCAACCGCACCCTCGACAAGGACTGTGCCGAATTCATAAGCGCGAGCTACTTCGAGGTCATCGCCGCCCCGGATTTCACGGCCGAGGCCCTGACCGTCCTGACCGCGAAAAAGAACCTGCGCATCATCCGCATTCCGGCGCTGGCCGAACTGGAAAAAATCGTGGGAACCCCTTTTCTGGACATAAAGTCCCTGGTCGACGGGGGACTCATCATCCAGGCCTCCTTCAGAAACAGAATCCTGACCGAGGACGACTTCCTGCCCGCCGAAGCGATCAAGGACGGCACCACCTACCTTGCCCGCAAGCCCAGCCGCCGCGAAGCCGAAGACCTGCTCTTCGCCTGGGCCGTGGAAGCCGGAGTGACCTCGAACTCCATCATCTTCGCCCGCGACGGGGCCACCGTGTCCATCGGCACGGGTGAGCAGGACCGGGTGGGCTGCGTTGAACTGACCATCCAGAAGGCCTACACCAAGTATGCCGACAGGCTGGCCTTCGAACGTCACAACCTTTCCCTTTACGAACTCAAGCTCAAGGCCAAGACCGACGCCGAACTGGCCGCGTCCCTGGAAGAAATCCTGAAGAAGACCGATGCCGACCGGGGCGGCCTGCCCGGAACGGTCCTCGTCTCGGACGGATTTTTTCCCTTCCGTGACGGCGTTGATCTTGCCGTTGCCCAGGGTGTTACCGCCATCGCCCAGCCCGGCGGCTCCATCCGCGACTGGGAAATCATCCAGGCCGTGAACAGCGCCACCTCACAGGTGGCCATGGTCTTCACTGGCCAGCGCTCCTTCAAACACTAGAACACGGCCCCCTCCGGGCCGTTCATCCGAGCCGGCCCGGCCGGCTCACGCGCACAGCGCATAAGGCCTTTTATGTCCACCTCTCTCTCCCTGCAGCCAGGGTGCATCATGGAATTCCTGCAGGACAACCAGCCCGTGACTGCCTGGGTCCTGGACGTCCAGGGACCGCGCCTGCGGGTTTTCACATCCGGGCAGCGCGAACTCAAGCTCCCCCTTTCCCGCGTCCTGCCCTGGCTTGGCCCCCAATGCCCGGCAGACAGCAGCCGCCAGGAAATGCTCGATCTGCTGCGCACCCACAACGGCCGCCGGGAGCGCCTGGCTGAATCCGTCGACGCGCTGGAGATCTGGGACCTGGCCCAGGGCGAAGTGGACGAAGCGGGCATTGACTGGTTCGCAAGCCTGGTCTTCGAGGAGCCAAGTCCCGACCAGCTTGCGGCTTTGGGGCGCAAGCTCCTGCAGACCAAGACCCATTTCAAGTTCTCCCCGCCCCAGTTCGAGATATATCCGCTGGAGACCGTGGAACGCCGCCAGGAAGAGATGCGCAAGGCTCAGGAGCGTGAGCGCCTGGTCGGCTTCGGGCAGGTTTTTCTGCGCGGACTGTGGGACATCTTCTGCAAGCGCAAAAGCGCCCTGCCCCAGCCTGACGAAGAACAGATGGACCGCATCCGCGACCTGCTCATGACCCGCCTGTGCAACCCCGACGACCGGGATTCGGACGCCCTGTGGAAGACCATGAGCCAGGGCCTGCCGGAAGACCCGCACCTGCCCCTGTTTCTGGCCCAGGCCTGGGGCATCGTGCCGCCGCATTTCAATTTCCACCTCTGCCGCGCCCAATACCATTGGGAGGCGGACTGGGCCGAAGCCCACGCCGAGGCGGTCGCGGCCCTGCAGGAACGGGTAGTGGCCATGCGCACCGAGCCCATCGCGGACATCGTGACCATCGACTCCTCCAGCACCCAGGACATCGACGACGGTTTCGACCTGACTCGCGACCAGGACGGGTTCAAGCTTCGCCTGGCCCTGGCCTGCCCCTGTCTCGGCTGGGAGTTCGGCAGTCCTCTGGACAGGGCCGTACTGCACCGCTTCACCTCCCTCTATCTGCCCGAAGGCACCAGCCACATGCTCCCCGAGGCCCTGGGCAAGGATTTCTTCAGCCTCCGGGCCGGCCAGGATCGCCCGGCTCTGGTCATCTCCTTTGATCTGGATTCGGAAGGAGCCTTGCGCTCCCTTGACCCGCAAATCGCGTGGATCAGCATAAAGGCCAACCTGACCTACACAGGCGTTGAAAACGAGATCGCCACAGGCGCTCCCGGGATGCTGCATCACGCCCGCGATCTGGCCACCCTACTGCGACAGGGGCGCATCCGCGAGCACGCGGTGATCATGGACCAGCCTGACCCGCGCATGGTCCTGTGCAAGGATCCGATCAACCCGGAAGTCGAGGTCGTGCAGTCGGAATCCACGCCCGAATCGCAAAAAATCGTGTCCGAATTCATGATCCTGGCCAACAAGGCCATGGGCTCGTGGGCCCGAGAGACGGGCACTGCCCTTCTTTTCAGGACGCAGAACATCACGCTGTCCGCAGAAAGCGCCGGAGTCTGGACCGATCCCACGGACATCTACCGCATCATCAACAACATGGGCCCCTCCATCCTGGAATGCGAGCCCCGGCGTCACGCCACCATCGGAGCCAAGGCTTACGCCCCGGTAACTTCGCCGCTTAGGCGTTATTCGGACTTCATCAACATGGCCCAGATCATGGCCCGGCTGACCGGACAGGGACGGCTGCTGAGCCAGTCCGAGCTCGAGAGCCTGCTCCCGCTGCTGTCCAGCAGGGCCGAACTGGTCGGGCAGGTCCAGCGCATGCGCCCGAGATACTGGAAATACGAATATTTCAGGCAAAACCACAAAAAGATGCGCTGGTCAGGGATCATTGTCGATCCCGGCTCGCACCTGGTGACCATCTCGCTGCCCGATCTGCAGCTCTTCCTGAAGGCACCACGCAAGATCTTCGGTGACAAGATCCGGCTCGGTCAGGGCTTTTCCATCAGAATCGGTAAGGTCGACCCGCTGAACAACGAAATCAAAATCGTGGAGGCCTGGGAGGAGGAATGAACTTGTCCGGCAGGCCATTTTCACGTAGGGGATTTCGGCACATGCCAATCCAACTTTCCAAAGACCAAGGAGACTGCACATGGTGACAATATTCTGGCTCGCGATCAGCTATCTTCTGGGTGCCATGCCCTTCGGCCTCTTGATCTCCAGAACCTGCTGCGGCATCGACCCGCGCCAGCAGGGCAGCGGCAACATCGGTGCCACCAACGTCGGCCGTCTCTGCGGCACCAAGTACGGCGCCATGACCCTGACCCTGGACATGCTCAAAGGCTTCGTGCCCGTGGCCCTGGCCGCAAGCTTCTCGGATTCCTACTTTTTTCTGACGCTGGTCGCCACGGCCGCGGTTTGCGGACACATGTTCTCCGTATTTCTGCACGGCAAGGGCGGCAAGGGCGTGGCCACATGGGTAGGCGCCTTCGTAGCCATCTCCACCTCCGGGACGATACTCTGCGCCCTGGGCTTCCTGGCGGCCCTGTACTTCTACAACTTCGTGTCCCTGGCCTCCCTGGTCATGGTCGCCCTCATGCCGGTGGTCCTGCTCTTCCAGGGCCTTTACGGCGCCATTCCCCTGGCCCTGGTGCTCATGGCGCTGATTTTCTGGAAACACTCCGAAAATATCCAGCGCCTCATGGCCGGTGAAGAACATCCCTGGAAGATAAAATAGCCTTCGTCCTGAATTCAACGCGAAAAGCGCGGAAACCTCCTGGGTTTTCGCGCTTTTTCTGTATGCAGCGGGAATCTGCGGCCGGGGCGGCTCCGCACATGGATTCCCGCCTTTATCGAAGGAGGCTCCGCACTGGGCGCAGCGTCACAGCAGTGATTTGATGCGATCGACCAAAGGAGCCAGGGTCGGGCGTTCGAGGGCGGAGATGAAGACCGCGTCAGGATAGACGAAGCTCAAGGTCTGGCGAGTCTCTTCGCTTATGCGGTCTGTCTTGTTCAGGGCGAGGATGCGGGGAATTCCGTCGATGGACAGGTCGCGCAGGATGGACTCCACCGCTTCGATCTGGGCGTCCATCTCCGGGTGCGAGGCGTCGGCCACATGCACCAGCACGTCCGCGCTCTCGAGTTCCTCCAGGGTCGCCATGAAGGCCTCGCGCAGGTCGGCCGGCAGATGTCGGATGAACCCCACGGTGTCGGTCAGGATGATTTCCCGGTCCTCGGGAAAACGCAGCCGGCGGCTGGTGGGATCGAGCGTCGCGAAAAGCTTGTTCTCGGCCAGGACCACGCTCTTGGTCAGGGTGTTCAGGAGCGTGGATTTGCCCGCGTTGGTGTACCCGACCAGAGAGACGATGGGCAGCCCGGCCTTGTCGCGGCGGCTGCGCGTGGACTTGCGGTGCTTGCGCACGCTCCCGAGCTCGGTCTTGATCTGGGCGATGCGCTCGCGGATCTTGCGGCGATCCATCTCCAGGCGCGATTCGCCCGGACCGCGTCCACCGATACCCCCTGCCAGCCTGCTTAAGGCCCGATTCTGCCCCACCAGACGCGGCATCATGTATTTGAGCTGGGCCATCTCGACCTGCAGCTTTCCTTCGCGGGTTTGGGCGTGCTGGGCGAAAATATCGAGAATGAGCTGCGTGCGGTCCAGAACCTTGCGCTCGGTGATCTGGCTCAGGTTGCGCTGCTGCGTGGGGGTCAGTTCCTGATCGAAGACCAGAGTCGCGGCATTCTTCTGCAGGGCCAATACTTCAAGTTCCGAAAGTTTACCCCGGCCCAGGATGAGCTTGGGATTGACCTTGGTCACCCGCTGCACGACCTGCCCCACCACTTCCAGTCCGGCCGTGTCCGCCAGTTCTGCCAGCTCGGCCAGTGAGCGTTCCTGCGCACCTCTGGATTCGGAAGCCACGCTGACCAGAATGGCCGAGCCCTCGCGGGCCGTGGCAGCCACGCTCTGGCCCGTACGCGCGAGTTCGTCTTCCAGGGCCTTGACGTTCGCTCCGAAATCAAAGTCCACATCATCCCAGATCATGGCCGGGTGGACCTGATAGGGCAGCTCGTCGGTGTTCGGAGGCAGGATGTGCGCGATCTGGCAGGTCCTGGGGGCTCCGTCGGGAGACACCGTAAGCACGCAGACCGCGTCGAGACGCAAAAAGACCATGTCCATGAGGTCTTCCTGGGTCAGCAGGGACGAATCAAGATGGGTGTGCAGGAGGCGCAGGCCGGACAGTCTGGAATCGGCCTGGCGATGACGTGAGAGTTCGGGGATCAGGATGCCGTCCTGCTCTCCGACCAGCACCATGACCGGGACGCCCTTGCGGTTTACGAGCACGCCGATCTGGCGGCTTATGCCCCTGCTCAGGATGGCCAGCTCCCGGGCCTGGTCGGGAGTAAACCCGCCCTGGTCGGGAAAGCGCCTGTTGTAGAGACGAGAAATGGCCGTGATCTGGCTGGGCTTCAGGCCGGTCAGGTTACCCAGAGGTTTGGATGCTATGGTGTTCTCTCCGTTGCCGGCGTGGGCCGGCCGGGCCGCTCCGTCAGGAGCGGCTCAGGTACTCGGTGATCATGCGGTCGTATTCCGAAGTCAGGGCAAAAGTCGCTACGGCCATGCGCTTGCGGAAATCCAGGGAAAGGGAACCGCCGTTGCCCTTCATCTCCTGCATGCATTCGGCATAGTGTGACGGATCGGGGATCACGGCCACGGAATGAAAGTTCTTGGCCGAAGCGCGCAGCATGGTCGGCCCGCCGATGTCGATCTGCTCCACGGCCTGCTTGTCTTCCAGGGTCTGGCGCACGGCTTCGGCAAAATTGTAGAGATTGACGCAGATGAGATCGAAGGGAGACAGCCGCAGGTCCTTCAAGGTCTGCATGTGCGCGGCATCATCCTTGTCCGCCAGAATTCCGGCGTGCACGTGCGGGTGCAGGGTCTTGACCCGGCCGCCCAGGATCTCCGGAAAACCGGTCACATCGCTGACGGAACGGACTTTAAGGCCCGCCTGGACGAGTTTCTTGCGGGTGCCCCCGGTGGAAACAAGCTCCACCCCATGGCCCTGCAGAAAGCGGGCAAAGTCCTCAAGGCCTGATTTATCTGTTACGCTCAGGATGGCCCGGCGAATCGGCAACATATTCATGGTATCCCCCATCTCGAAAAGAATGTTCGCCGTGCACTGCCACCTTTGACCGCAATATGCAATAACGCAGACAGGCCGGACCCCGGATTACCGGGAGCCGACCTGCCTTGAGGGAGGAGGAACGCAGCCGTTCTAGAGCTGGGCCAGAAGCTCGGACGCCGAGGCGTTGGCGGGGTCCATCTCCAAAAGCCTGCGCAGGTGCGCCCTGGCCTCGTCCTTGCGGCCGCTGGTCACGAGACACCCGCTCAAGGCATAGCGGACTTCGCTCTTGCCAGGATTCAATTCCAGATGCTGCTCCAGGGGAGCGATGGCCTCGGCCGTGCGGCCAAGCACATGCGCGACCTGAACCAGCCCGAAAAGAGCGACAATGTTTTCGGGATTGAGCGCAAGAGCCTTCAGATACAGCCCGAACGCCTTGTCTTCCTGGCCCTGCTGGGCGCTGATGAGCGCTATGCCTGCGATGGACTTGTCCGAAGAGGCGATGTCCTCGGCTTTCTGGTACATGGCCATGGCCTGGTCCAGATCCCCGCGCTGCACCGCAATGGTCGCCAGACCCAAATATGGATCAGGGTGGACGCCGTTGCTGCTTGCGGCTTTCTGGTAATAGCTCTCGGCCTTGTCCAGCTCACCCATGAAAAGATAACACTCGCCCAGTTCCTTGTTGATTTCATAATCCAGATGCGAACTCATGGTTCCTCCTCCTTGTCGGCAAATCTAGTATGCATTGATTCTCTGTCAGCGACAAAGCAACTTTGATGCCACTTGCCAAGCCATCCCGCAAAATGTGTGCCCAAACTTGTCTTTATCCTGACAACATCATGATTTTAAAGATCATCCTGTCTTCCTCACAATCTGGAATGGTCATTGCAAACCAGACCTCGTCAGCATCCCGGCTCTGCCTCACACAGAACAACAAATGCCGGTACGACAAGGGGTTATCGAATGAAAAGCTTGTTTCCCGATCACATTGATCTGACGGCCAAGGTCATGGATTTTCAGCTTCAGCGTCAAAACATCGTCAGCGCCAACCTGGCGAACATCAACACGCCCGGCTACAAGGCCCGCACCCTGGAGTTTGAAAAAGACCTGCAGGCCGCCCTCGGCCTCTCCGAAGCCGGTGCCGTGTCCCGCACACATCCGGACCACTTTCCGGTCGCCTTTGCCGCTGACAAGACCGAGGCCAGCGTAACCAAATCGTTGACGCCGCGAGTGGTGCAGGGCGTGGACAACGTGGACCTGGACAAGGAAATGGCCGTCATGGCCAAGAACAACCTCCTTTACAACACGCTTGCGACGGTGATGCAGAAAAGCCTCTCCGGCCTGAAGCAGACTATCGCTGACGGAGGCAAATAATGGACTTCATGACCGCCATCGATGTCGGAGCGTCCGCGCTCAAGGCCGAACGCACCCATTTGAATGTCATCTCCATGAACCTGGCCAACGCCAAGACGACCAGGACCGTGGACGGAGGCCCCTACCGCCGCAAGGAAGTCATCTTCAAGGAAACCGAAGTGCAGAGCCCCTTCTCCAAGGCCATGAACTCGGCCCTGGATCAGGACGTCAAAGGGGTCCGGGTCGATTCCGTCCAGAACGACAGGCGACCGCTCAAGCAGGTCTACGAGCCGGGGCACCCGGATGCCAACGAAGAAGGCTATGTCAGCTATCCTGACATCAACGTGGTGGAAGAGATGACCAACATGCTCTCGGCCATGCGCGCGTACGAGGCCAACGTCTCGACCATCACCACGTCCAAGAGCATGTTTTCCAAGGCCCTCGAAATCGGGCGATAGGCCGGAAGCATAGTCCCGGCCTGATAAAGTAGCAGACACAGACAAGGAGGCATTCCATGGCGGTATCACCTTTGGCCATCAAGGCCTATTCGGCGGCAAGCGAGCTTTTGAGCAATCCCAAAAGCCTTGATGCCAAGAACAAGTCCACCAGGGAAGCGACCCAGTCCTTTGCCGAGACCATTGAAGAGTCACTGGCCAAGGTCAACGAAATGCAGGGGGAAAAATCGCTCATGATCCAGGATTTTGCCTCGGGCAAAAACCAGAACGTGCATGAGCTCATGATCACCCTGCAAAAGGCCGGACTGGCCATGGACATGACCTCTGCGGTTCGCAACAAGGTCATGCAGGCATACCAGGAAATAATGCGCATCCAGTTCTGATTCTAATACACGCGAGGATTCACCATGCCCCCCTTTCTGCAAAGCACCCTGGCCAAGGCCACGGACTTCTGGACCGATAAATCCCTGGCCCAGCGTATCCTCCTAGGAGGATTGCTGGTCTCGCTTCTGATCGCGTTCTTCGCCATGATCTTCTGGATGAACAAGGTCGATTACAGGGTCCTATACGCAAATCTGTACCAGGAAGACGCGTCCAGCGTGGTGAATTACCTGCAAAAGGAAAAAATCCCCTACCGGATCACCGATTCCGGGACCTCCATCATGGTACCGGGCGACATGGTCTACGAAGCGCGGCTCAAACTGGCCGGTGAAGGCGCCCTGCACGGTCAGGGCATCGGCTTCGAACTCTTTGACGAGAACAAGATCGGGCAAACCAACTTCGTGCAGGGCATAAACTACCAGCGCGCCCTGCAGGGCGAGCTGTCCCGCACCATCTCCGAGCTGGCCGAGGTGGAGAGCGCCCGCGTACATCTGGTGCTGCCCAACAAGAGTCTCTTCGTCGAAGAGCAGGCCCCGCCCTCCGCCGCCATCATGCTCAAGCTCAAAGGTGGTCGAAGCCTTGGCGCACAGCAGGTGCAGGCCATTGTCAACCTCGTGTCCACCAGCGTCGAAGGGATGACCACCGAGCATATCACTCTCGCCGACAGCAGGGGCAAGATCCTCTACGAGCCCAAGACGGACAACGACTTCGCGGGCTTGAGCTCGACCCAGCTTGAATACCAGTCGAGCATGCAGCGCAGCCTTGAACAGCGCATCGAACAGCTCCTGGTGCCCATTGTCGGCCCCGGACGGGTCATCGCCCGGGTCAACGCCGACCTTGACTTCGATCGCACGACCATCCGCAAGGAGATTTTCGATCCCAAATCCGCCGTGGTCAGAAGCGAGGTCAAGAACGAGGAGGAAAGCACGGGGTCGGCCAATGTCGACGGCGGCACACCTGATCCCAATTATCAGGGCGAAAACGACCGCACCGCCTCCGGCACCTCGCAGGAAAGCACCCGTACATCCTCCACCACGAATTTCGACATCAACAAGGAAGAACAGCAGATCATCTCCCAGGTCGGCAGCATCAAGCGTTTAAGCGTTGCCGTTCTCGTCGACGGCAAGTACACTCAGCAGCAGGACGGGACATACGCCTTCGAGCCCTTAAGTGCCGAACAGATGGAACAGATTCGCCAGCTCAGCCAGCGCGCCGTCGGATTTGACGACACTCGCGGGGACGCCATCGAGGTCTCCTCGATCTCCTTTGGCGAGCCCGTCGGTGCGGAACAGGCACCACTTCTGGACGTCGCCTCGCGCTACTTCCAGCTCCTGGGCAAGCCGCTCCTGAACACGCTCGTAATTCTCCTGTTCCTGCTCTTCGTGGCGCGCCCTGTGGTCCTGGCCCTGATCCGTCCGAAGGTCGACAAGCCCACGGTGCAGACTGCCGACGAGCTTGGCGCGGCCCAGGAGCTCATGGCCCTGACCGAAGGATTGAACGAAGAGGACATGGCGGCCGTGGACGCCGTCAAACGCATCGAAAACGCCAAGCACCTCGCACAGCAGCTTGTCGAGCAGAACATGGATCAGGCCGTCATGATCATGCGTCAATGGATGACTCAGGGAGAAGCATAAGTGGCAGCACCTACTGGAAAACTGACCGGCCCGCAGAAGACGGCCATTCTCATCCTGGCCCTTGGCGACGCTTTTGCCTCCGAGGTCTTCAAGAAATTCGAGCGCAGCGAAATCACGTCCGTGTCACGAGCCATGGCCAAGCTCGATTCCGTGAGCAAGGAACAGGCGGAGGAAGTGCTGAAGGAGTTCAACCAGGCCATGACCATCGGCAAGGAGATGCTCTACGGCGGGCCCGAGCAGGTGCGCAAGATGATCTCCTCGAATCTCGATTCCGACACGGCACGCTATATCCTGGACGAGCTTGATTTTGATTCCGGCCCCGTGCCCTTCAAGGAACTCGGCAACGTCAGCCCCAAGATCCTGGCCCAGATCCTGCGCAACGAACACCCCCAGACCCTGGCGCTGATTCTCGGCCATCTACCGCCGGACAGCGCGGGCAATCTTTTGCAGAACATGGCCCCCGGTGTCCGGGCCGAGGTGCTTATCCGCCTGGCCAAGCTCGAAGCCGTCGCCGAGGAAATGCTCGTCGAGGTCGACCGCGTCCTGCAAAGCCAACTCATCGCCATCGGCGGCAAGGAAGGCCGCAAGGTCGGCGGCGTCAATTCCGTGGCGGAAATCCTCAACGCCATCGACCGGGCCACGGAAGAGGAGATCATGGCCGACATCGAGGAAGAGAGCGCGCAGCTGGCCGAAGAGATCAAGCAGCTCATGTTCGTCTTCGAGGACATCATCAAGATCGACGACCGCGGCATCCGCGAGGTTTTGAAGGAAATCAGCAACGAGGACCTGACCATGTCGCTGAAGACCGCGCCGGAAGAACTGCGCGAAAAGTTCTTCAAGAACCTGTCCGAACGCGCAGGAAACATGATTCGCGAGGATCTGGAGATCATGGGTCCGGTCAAGCTTTCCGAGGTCGAGGCCGCGCAGCAGAACATCGTCAAGCAGGTAAGACGCCTGGAGGCCGAAGGCCGTATCGTCATCGCCGGCAGCGGAGGCGAAGTCCTTGTCTGATCATGCGCCAAACCCGTGCAGGGTCATCTATGGATTGCACAGCCGCGACGGCGTCGGGCTCAACCGCCCGCCCACCCTGATCTGGAACACGGAGACCGAGGACCACTATATGGAACAGGTACGCCAGCGCGCCCAGCAGATGGCCAAGGAAATTCTGGCCCAGGCTCTGGCCGAAGCCGAACAGATTCGCGCCCGCGCCCAGACAGAAGGCTTTGCCGCCGGACAAAAAAAGGCCAACACGCTGGCGCAGGCGGAAACCGCGAAGGTCTGCTCCTTCATGGATACGATCCAGGCGGCAGTGATCGCCGAGAAGGAGCGCATCTATCTTGAGCACAAGCAAAGCCTTTTCCAGATCCTGCGCCTGGCCTTTGAAAAGACCCTTGGGGTCATGCTCGACGAGCAACGCGAACAGGTTTTGAACGCCCTCTTCGAGGAGGCCGTCGCGCAGCTCCAGGCTAGGACCTGCATAACCGTTCATGTCTGCGGGGATGACCTTGAACTGGCCAAATCCCTGGCCGAACAGACCCGGGAAAAACGCTCCGACCTTCCGGAACTGCGCATCTGCGCCAGCCCCGAACTTGCACCGGGCGGAGTTCGTATAGAGAGCGGCGACGGTCTGGTGGACAATTCCATCACTGCCCGCTTTGAACAGGTCCGCGCCATTCTCGACGGATATGTGGAAAATTCATGACCGCCGACCTTGACGGCACCCTGCATCTCCTGGCCGGACTGCAACCGGCGCAAGCCTATGGCAAGGTGACCAAGGTCGTGGGACTGGTGGCCGAGGGACGCGGCATAAAGGCCCCACTTGGCTCTGTCTGCCAGCTTCTGCCGGGCGATACCGGCAAACAGTCCATCAACGCCGAGGTGGTTGGCTTCCGCGACGACGTGATGCTGCTCATGCCCTACGGCGAGATGCGCGGCATCCGTCCGGGGAGCCTCATCCGCAACACCAGCACTCCACCGGTCTTCCCGGTTGGCCATCGCTATCTCGGACACGCGGTGGATGCTTTCGGGCAGTCCCTTGATCCGGAAAAAACCATTTTCCCTGCCCGTTACAACCCGCTGCACGCAGATCCTCCCAACCCCCTGACCAGACCGCGTATCACCGAACCGCTCGATGTCGGCGTCCGGGCCATAAATGGCCTTCTGACACTGGGCAAGGGGCAGCGCATCGGAATCATGGCCGGCTCGGGCGTTGGCAAAAGCACCCTCATGGGCATGTTTGCCCGCTACACATCGGCCGATGTCAATGTCATCGGACTGATCGGCGAACGCGGCCGCGAAGTCGTGGATTTCATAGAAAAGGATCTGGGACCGGAGGGACTGGCCAAGTCCGTGCTCATCGTGGCCACCTCGGATCAGGGTCCGTTGGTGCGCATGCGTGCGGCCTATGCAGCCACGGCCATGGCGGAATTTTTTCGAGACGAGGGCAAGGACGTGCTGCTGATGATGGACTCGGTGACCCGCTTCGCCATGGCCGCCCGCGAAGTCGGCCTCGCGGCCGGTGAACCGCCCACCACGCGGGGATACACCCCGACGGTCTTCTCGCATCTGCCGCGCCTGCTCGAACGCGCCGGACGTTCGAGCAAAGGCAGCATCACAGGCATTTACACGGTGCTGGTGGAAGGCGACGACTTCAACGAACCCGTTGCCGACGCGGTTCGCTCCATCCTCGACGGGCACATCGTGCTCACGCGGGACCTGGCCGATCAGGGCCACTACCCTTCCATCGACGTGCTCAAAAGCGTCAGCCGCCTGGCACCCGACGTCACCCCCTCGCCCGTCATCACCGCCGGTCGGGACCTGATACGCCTGATGGCCACCTTTCAGCGGGTCGAAGACATGGTCAACATCGGCGCCTACGCCGCCGGTTCAAATCCGGAAATCGACAAGGCCATCAGCATGGTCCATCCCATCCGCTCTTTTCTGCAGCAAAGCGTCGATGAGCGCTCAACGCTTGACCAGGCATTCGAGGATATCAAAAAACTCACCGGCAAAAATCTTCCAAAGTCCGTCAAACCCCGCACTTAATCGACGGATCCCCCGGCCACGCGCAATACTTCCTCCACCGTTGTAACCCCCTGCACGACTCTCGCCATGCCGTCGTCAAAAAGGGAACGAACACCTTTCTTTCGGACCATCTCGCGCAGATCGCCCAGATCGATGTTCTTGCGAATGGCGTCCTTGACCTCGGTGTCGTAGGGCAGAATCTCAAAAATGCCCGTGCGGCCGTAATAGCCCGTCTGGCGGCAGTGATCGCACCCGCGCCCCTTCCACAGGACCTGACCCGGACGGATGTAGCTCTCCAGCCCCAAGGCCTTTATTTCCTCGTAATCAGGCGTGTACTGCACCTTGCAGTGCAGGCAGATGTTTCGCACCAGGCGCTGTGCGATGCAGCCGATGACGGCTGCGTTGATGAGATAGGCGTCAAGGCCAAGATCCAGCAGGCGGGTCAGGGCGGCGCTGGCGTCGTTGGTGTGCAGGGTCGAAAAAACAATATGCCCGGTCAGGGCCGACTGCATGGCCTGCTCGGCGGTCTCGAGGTCGCGCATCTCGCCGATCATGATGATGTCCGGGTCCTGGCGCAGGATGTGGCGCAGCATCTGCCCGAAAGTCACACCGATTTTCGTTTGCACGCCGATCTGGTTGAAATCGTCGACCACCATCTCGATGGGATCTTCGAGCGTGACCACGTTGACCTGTGGATTGGCCAGCACTTTCAGGGTCGAATACAGAGTGGTCGACTTGCCGCTTCCCGTTGGCCCGGTGACCAGGATGAGCCCGTAGGTCTTGTTCAGGAACTTGCTGTAGGTCGCATAATGGTCGGGGCCCATGCCCAGCTCTTCGAGATTCTTGAGCGTGCTGTCGCTGGACAGGAGTCGCAGCACCATCTTCTCGCCAAAGGCCACCGGAATGGTCGAGACGCGCACATCCGTCGGCACACCGGCCAAAACCAGCTGCACGCGCCCATCCTGGGGCCTGCGCTTTTCGGAGATGTCAAGCCTGCTCATCCCCTTCAAACGGTTTATCATGGCCAGGTGCACGGTCATGGGCAGCCGGTGCAGATCGTGAAGGATGCCGTCGATGCGAAACCGGATCAGCGCAAAATCCCTCTTGGGCTCGATGTGAATGTCACTGGCGCGCTCGCGCAGAGCCGAACGCAGCAGATAGTCCACGGCCTTTATGACGTGGCGCTGGGATTCGGGATCGGATTTTTCCGAGACCTTGACCCGCGCTTCGAGATTGCCGATCTCGCTTGAGTCCATGAACTCGATCTGCGCAGCCTGGATGGCCGTGCGGAACTGGTAATAGTCGTCGATGAGACGGTTGATGTCCTGCCGGGTGCTCAGGAAAACCTTGTAGGGCAAGTCGCTGACGCGCTCCATGTCCTGCCACAGCTCCGGGCGGAAAGGATTGAAGACCGCAAGCTCGAGCTCGCCGTCGCGGATCATGATCGGCACCAGGGTGTTCACGCGGGCGAAGCTCTCGGAGATGGTCTTGGTGGTCACCTCAAGGTCCAGATCAAAGGGGTCCACCCGGCGGAACTCAAGGCCCTCCCTGCGCGCGACGGCTTTCAGGATGACATCCTCCGTGATGCGCGATTCCGGGTGCCCGGGCTCCTTCGGCGGCTTGCGGATATTGAAGCGGATCAGGTCGTCGATACCGTCCGGCCCCTCCGTGTCGATACCGTTCTTGACGGCGTGGTCCATGATGATCCTGGCCTGCGCCTCGCTAATCTCCCCAGCTTCGGTCAAAATTTCCAGCAGGTACGTAAGGGAATAGACCACCCGCTTTGTGTTTAGGCTATCCATTGCCGCCGCTCCGATGCAGGGCCACGATGCGTTCCACTGTCCCCGTTGTAGAATATCCGGCCAGAAGCGGGATGGAACAGACAGTCCCTCCCGCCGCCTCCACGATCTCCCGTCCGACTATCCGGTCCACGCTCCAGTCCCCGCCCTTGACCAGCACGTCCGGCCGGATCTTGCCGATCAATTCGAGAGGCGTGTCCTCCTCGAAAATGACGACATAATCCACGCAGGCCAGGGCCGCCAGCACCCGCGCCCTGCTGTTCTGGTCGTTGATCGGCCGAAGCTCACCTTTGAGACGCCTGACCGAAGCGTCGCTGTTGAGACCGACGACCAGGCACGAGCCCATGTTCCTGGCCCTTTCCAGGTAGTCCACATGGCCTGGATGGATGATGTCGAAGCACCCGTTGGTGAAAACGACCTTGCCGCGGGGTCGTGCAATTTCTTCAGGAGAAGTGATTTTTTGTTCGCTGTTCATCGATTCTTGTGGGTTTGACGGATTCCGAGGGGTACCGTACATGACGCAAAAAAAGAGTACGGGATGTGCAATGTCCAAAAGCTGGCTGAAATCCAAACATGATTCCTTTGTACGAGACGTTCTGCGCGATTTCTGCCAGATTGCCAGTGCTTTGGAAAACCATTTTTCCGAGTATGACGCAACCGGATCCGTGAGCTTCCATTTTTTTGACGACATGCTCGGCCGTCAAAACAGCAAGGGCCTGCTCTGGAGGCTAAAAGACACTTCGCATCTGCTTTTCCGTAATGAAGAAAGGACCTCGTACGCGGTTTTCGGCGAATACCTGGACTGGGCGCTGGGCTACATATTCCACGAGTGCATAAAACTCAAAGAAGACGCCTACCAGCAGATGAACTACAAACCCCGGTTCAAGCAACTGCAGCAGGGCGTGGGCCTGACCCCTGAAGAACAGCATATCGGATCGGAACTTTACGCGGTCATCAGGCAGACATCGGAAAGCATCGAGCGCGAGGTTCGCCGAATACGGTTCATCATCTTCCATTGCAAACGACTTTTCATACTATATCTTCCTCTCCATCATGAAAACCCTCTGCTGGCCCGCTTCCTTTACGCGCAAAGCGAACTGGTCCACGGCGTGTTCAAGGGTTATGCAGAGGAACTGGTCCACGCCATCTACACAGAAGGAACGCACCGCATGTACGCACTGGCCGCTCAATCCCTGGAGGACGGGGGCTGGCTTGACGAAGCGGCCAAGGCCAGACAGCTTGAAGTGAAGGTAGGCTCTTAAAAAAAACTTGATCTCACTGCCGATGTTGCTAGATTTTCAACCCAAGAACTTGCGACCTCCAATTTTAACGTTCCTCAAAGGATTACACACATGCGTCATCTTAAACTTATTCTTGTAGCGCTGCTGCTTTCTTCATGGGGTTGCGCCACCTTTAACGGCACCACCGAAGATCCTGGTCCTGCGCCGACACAAAACAGTTTTTTTTATGACTTCAGCGACATTCGCATTCCGGAAGAGATGGAGATTCAGCCGAGCAAATCCAGCATCACCCCTACAGAAACCGGCAAATTCGGAACCATCGTATTTCGTGGCAGAGCGGAACCCATTTCCCTTTTTGACTACTTCTTCAACACCATGCCCAAAGACGGATGGACACTGGTCACGTACCAGAAATATCAGCGCTATAACCTTGTTTTTACAAAAGAAAATCGGGTTTGCATGCTGACGATCGAAGAAAGTCCCGTCTGGTACACATGGCTTGAAGTCAAGGTGACCCCCAAAGTCCCTACCTCCAGCATTCCAGCTTACTCCACCGGCACGCAGCCTGTTGACTCGTACCCAAGCTACCCATCCTCCGGGTCTTCCCCGGAGCCTGAAAGGACCCTTTCAGAGTGATTCCCGCACACTACCTGTTCGACACGTTTCACGGGAAACGTATCCACCTGGGAGTCACCGGCTCCATTGCAGCATACAAAGCCCTGGATCTGACCAGGGCTTTTTTGCATTTGCATCTCCAGGTCGGAGTGACCCTGACCGACTCCGCTCGCAAGTTCGTGACCGGTCTCTCCTTCGGAGCGCTCGGAGCAGACCCTCTTTACACCGACATGTTTGCCGATGATGTAAATTTTGATCATCTCGAACCATCGGTGGCCGACGCTTTTCTTGTTGCTCCAGCCACGGCGAACATGATTGCCAAGATGTCCTGCGGCATCGCCGACGACCTTCTCAGTTGCCAACTTCTGGCCTACCCCGGCCCGGTGCTGGTAGCCCCGGCCATGAACCCGCGCATGTGGAGCGCTCCGGCAACCCGCCACAACTGGTCCGTACTGGGCGAACGCGGCGTTACGCGCATCGAACCCGAGTGCGGCAACGTTGCCTGCGGCGACACGGGCCAGGGCAGGCTTGCCTCGCTGGAGGAAATTTTCATTCAAACCCTGGCTGCACTTTCGCCTCAGGACCTGCGCGGCAGGAAAATCATGATCACGCTCGGACCGACCCGGGAATATTTTGACAAGGCCCGCTTCTGGTCCAATCCTTCTAGCGGGATCATGGGAGCCAGCCTTGCCGTCGCGGCGGCCCTGCGCGGCGCCGAAGTCACCGCCATCAGCGGACCGGTGGACATAGCCCTGCCATCCATGATCAAGCGAGTGCCCGTGGTCACGGCCCGCGAAATGTTTTCGGCCGCCCAGGATATCTTTCCATCACAGGACATCGGATGCTTTACGGCTGCGGTGGCTGACTTTCGCCCCCCAACCTGCCCCACAGGGAAGTTCAAAAAGAGCGGAGAAGCCCTGAGCCTGACTTTTGAATCCAACCCTGACATCCTTGCGACCCTGAGTACATCCAAGAAGCCTGGACAACAAACCATTGGTTTTGCAGCTGAAGCACAAGACCTCGAGCAGAACGCTGCGCTCAAGCTCTCCAAAAAAAATCTTGATCTGCTTGTCGCCAATCCCATAGACGAAGCCGGTGCCGGCTTTGCATCATCCACCAACAGGGTTCTGGTCATGGACCGGCACGGCAGGCAGGAAGCGTGGCCGCAGCTGCCCAAAACAGAAATCGCGTGGAGGATCTGGGATTGGATCTCAATGAACACACCCTGACTGAAGCCCAGCGCACCCTGAAACGTCTTGGTGTTACCCATCTTCTGCGCCAGCAGGGCAAGGACCAAGAGGATTCTTCACCTTTGTCGACTCCATTGCGCGCCGAGCCAAAGCCAGAAATTTCAAGTCAAGCTCAGCCTGACCAAAACCCCTCAGCGGACGCAAGTCAGCCACTCCCGTTGTTGCTGAGGTCATTGTTTCACGGGAAACAATCTCCTGTACGCACAATGTGGACCTACGCCGGACTCCATGAAGACATGCAATGCGCTACAAATCCGCCCCGCCTGGTCGTCTTCAAAAAAATCCAGGAGTCCGTTTGTCAGCACCTCAAATGGCAAGCCAACGACATCTGTTCCTGGCCCCTCGATCTGGATTCCGAAACATTTCGCAGAGGGCTTGAACATTTCAAGCCGCAGATGATCCTCCTATTCCAGGACCGGGAAACAGCGAGTGACAAGACTAATGCGCAAGCCAAGCGCCTTCAGGCACAGGCAAACTGCCGCATCGTGAAACTGCCAAGCCTGGAGGAAATGGCGCAAGGCAACCAGCAAGTCAAAAACGAGGCCTGGAAAATCCTGCAAACGATCTGATACAAGACCACACCGCCGCCTTCAGCAACCCGAATCACAAAAAAGCAGTCACAGAACTCAAATTCCGTATTGCCCACCAAACAGCCTTAGGTTAGGTCAATTTCATATTTTGTTTCACATGGAGCATTGCATGAAAATTCTTATCACGGGCGCGGCGGGATTTATCGGTTTTCACCTCGCCAAACGCTTTCTTGCTACCGGAACTTCCGTATTTGGCCTCGATAATCTCAATGACTACTACTCGGTCGACTTGAAAAAAGACCGCCTGAAGCTGTTGCAACAGGACTCGAATTTTCATTTCGAACCCATAGATCTCGCTGATGGCGTGGCCCTGGACGCGTATTTCAAGGCCAATGAATTCACGCATGTTGTCAACCTGGCGGCCCAGGCAGGGGTTAGATACTCACTTCTGAACCCAAAATCCTACATTGATTCCAACATAGTAGGATTCGCCAACCTGCTGGAGTGCTGCCGCCACAATGGAACCAGGCACCTGGTTTACGCGTCATCCAGCTCTGTCTACGGTCTGAACACATCCATGCCCTTTTCCGTGCACGACAATGTGGACCATCCAGTGAGTCTGTATGCGGCAAGCAAGAAATCAAACGAGCTCATGGCCCATACCTACTCGTATCTGTACAAACTGCCGACAACGGGCCTGCGCTTCTTCACGGTCTACGGTCCCTGGGGACGTCCCGACATGGCCCTCTACCTCTTTACCAAGGCCATTTGCGAGAACAAGCCCATCAATGTTTTCAATCATGGCAAAATGCGCCGGGATTTCACCTACATCGACGATATCGTCGAAGGGGTATTCCGGATCGTGAGCCATGTGCCCCAAGGCAATCCGGCCTGGGACGGGAAGAATCCCGATCCGAGCACATCCCCTGCTCCATACAAGCTTTACAACATCGGCAATAACAACACCGTCGAGCTTGAGCAGTTTATCACCGTGCTCGAGAATGCCCTGGGCCGAAAAGCCGTGCGCAACTACATGGATATCCAGCCCGGAGACGTGCCAGCGACCTACGCCAACATCGACGACCTGATCAAGGAAGTGGGGTTCAAGCCATCAACGAGCATCGAGGAAGGAATAGAGAAGTTCATCGCCTGGTACAAAGATTACTACCGTCCGTAGTTCCCCGTGAAACGACAGGATCAGGAGGGAAGACATTTGGCGCAGACAATCGTTTTGGCGAATCAGAAAGGCGGGGTGGGGAAAACCACCACCACCGTCAACCTGGCGGCATCACTTGCAGCCATGGAACAGCGTGTACTGGTTATTGATTGCGACCCGCAGGCCAATGCATCAAGCGGACTCGGCGTTGACGTGAGCCAGGTGCAGACCTCGATCTACCAAGCCCTCTTTTCTCCCAATGAAGCGCGGAAGGCCATCGTTGATTCGGACATGGAGTTCCTGAAAATACTCCCCTCCACGCCTGACCTGGTGGGAGCGGAGATAGAACTGGGCGAAGAAAAAAACAGGGAATTCATCCTGCGCGGCATCGTGAAATTGCTGAGCCCCGAGTACGATTACATCCTGATCGACTGCCCCCCGTCGTTGGGGCTCATCACCATCAACGCCCTGTGCGCGGCCAGATGGCTGCTCGTTCCCCTGCAATGCGAGTATTACGCGTTGGAAGGAATCGCCCAGCTCATGAAAACCTACGGGCTGGTCAAAGAGCGGCTGAATCCGGACCTCGACATTCTGGGTATCCTGCTGACCATGTTCGACAAACGCAACAAGCTCTCATTCATGGTCGAGCGCGAGGTGCGCGACCACTTCAAAGAGCTTGTATTCAACACTTCGATCCCGAGAAACGTGCGCCTGTCCGAAGCCCCGAGCCATGGCCTTCCGGCCATACTCTACGACATCAGATCCATGGGAACCCAATCCTATATCTCACTGGCCCAGGAACTGATCGACAAGAAACTGAATCAGCCGCAGGAGCAGCTGACCTGAGGCGTGCAGGTCACAGTAACCTTGTCCTTGAAGTGGCGCTTGGTGATGCGCGACTTGCAGCTGACGCACTGGAATGCAAGCAGGCCACCCATGTTGGCAGCGCGAAGCATGAACTTGCGGGGTTCATCCGCCTTCCAGTCTTCGGTGGTTGCCCCGCAGGTCTCACAAGCCACGTCGGAGGGCAGCTCGTAACGCAGGTCCCAATATTTTTCGAGAAGCTCCAGGTCGGCCATGGGTTCGACAATGCGATCTTCCGAGGGATAGAGCTTTTCCACCACGGAGAGAACATGCTGACAGACATGCTGCCACATTTCCTCTTCAATAAAAACGCCATGGGAATTGCCCTTGGCATCGACAACGTATCTTATGGCCGTATCCTTGTTCACTGTGACTCCGGAAGTTGAAGGTTTTGACAATTAACTGTCATTAAATACGAATCGCGAGGGGTCAACGGCCCCTGACGCAAACATCCGCGGGTAAAGTATGACCATGAAAAAAAGAGGGCTCGGACGCGGGCTTGATGTACTCATCAAAAGCCGCAATGTCGAACCCGAACACGAAGCAGAAATAGTGACGCTGGACATAAACGCACTTGAGCCCAACATCCACCAGCCCCGCCACCACTTCGACCAGGCGGCTCTGGAAGAACTCGCCGCCTCCATCAAGACCCAGGGGCTGATCCAGCCCGTGCTGGTCAGGCCGCTACCCACCCCGGGTCACTACGAACTCGTGGCCGGCGAGAGACGATGGAGAGCCTGCCGCATGTCCGGACTTGAGACCATCGACTGCATAGTCCGGCGTATGGACGATTACGAGAGCATGGCCATAGCGCTCATCGAAAACCTTCAGCGCGAGGATCTCAACCCGATCGAAGAAGCACGGGCGCTGGGACAGATCAAGGAGCATTTCAGGATCACTCAGGAAGAACTGGCCGACAAGATCGGCAAAAGCAGACCCGCCGTCACCAACAGCCTGCGGCTCCTGAAACTGCCTGAAAAAGTGCAGACCATGCTGGAGACCAACGCCCTCTCGGCCGGACACGCCAGGGCGCTGCTTGGGCTGGATGATCCCGAGAGCATGGCCGTCCTGGCGGAAAAGATTCTGCAAAATAATCTGAACGTGCGCGCAACGGAAGATCTGGTCAAAAAAATCAAGAACAAGACAGCGGTCGAAGAAGAAAAACCTCGCCGCGCCAAGCCCGTAGTCGAAGACATCGCAAGTGTCGTCAAGAGCCTGGCTGGCACCTTCACCGTCAAACACTCAGGAACACCCAAAAAAGGAAAAATCGTGTTCGCTTACGCAAGCAACGAAGAAAGGGAAAAAATAGCGTCTTTCCTTGAACGCATGGCCAAGGAGCAGGAAATATGAACTTGGCGTTCAATGCCTCGCGCATGATCGGTTCCAAGGTGCTCATCATCGGGGACATCATGCTCGATCAGTACCAGAAGGGCTTGGTCGAGAGAATTTCGCCGGAAGCGCCTGTGCCCATAGTCAAGATCACCGAGCAGGTCTTCAAGATCGGCGGAGCGGGCAATGTGGCCCAGAACGTGGCCACCCTGGGCGGCTGCCCCACCCTGGTGAGCATTTGCGGACAGGACCTCTATGGAGACAATCTCCAGGAAATCTGCGGTACGCTCGGCGTTGAAAGCCAGCTTATCCGATCCGCCTCGCGTGAGACGACGCTGAAGACCCGGATCATGGCACAGCACCAGCAGATTCTGCGTGTGGACAGGGAAACGAACCGGGCCCTCGACGCAAAGGAATTTTCGGCTCTTCAGCAAGCGGTGGAGAGCAAGCTTGACGGCTTTGAGACGATCATTCTTTCAGACTATGGCAAAGGCGTCATTTCCGAAGAGTTCCTGCGCTGGCTGCGGGACAGAAAACGTCCTGATCAGAAAATCATTCTGGACCCAAAGACATGCAATTTTCCTCACTACCATGATTTCTACTGCATGACGCCAAACAAGAAGGAAGCCTCCGAAGGGGCTGAAATGGCGATCACGACCCGCGAGGAGATCCTGAAAGCGGGAAAGAGGATCATCGACCGGCAAGACCTGCAGAGTCTGGTCATCACCCTTGGCGCGGAAGGCATGGCGGTGTTCCTGCCCGGTCAGGGAGTCTTCCACCTGCCGACCACGGCCAAGAAGGTCTTCGACGTGACCGGTGCAGGAGATACCGTCATTGCGGTCATAGCCCTCGGCCTGAGTTCCGGTCTCGATCTGCTCAGTTCATGCATACTTGCCAATTGCGCCGCCGGACTGGTGGTTGGTCAGGTCGGCGCTGTGGGCGTCTCCCAAGAGGAACTCACCGAAACGCTGAGCTCATGGCCTTCGGCGCAGCAGGAAAAATGGTTCCCGCTCCCGCCTAAGGGTCAGCCCGTTTCCTAGACGGGGCATTCACCTCCGCAACAGGGGCCGCCCAAGCCATCATAGGCCGCAAGTATCCTGCGCTCCTTGTCCAGCCGGTCTTCACCCGGCAATGGGCAAGGATGCGCCTGGACAAGGGCAGGCAGCTCACTCCATCTGGGCACGGCATTGAAACCGCTGCCGATCACCTCGGTGGACTTGGTCTCAATCAGCTGCAGGTCCATCGAATCCGTCACGATCACCAGCGGAAACGGAGACGGGAGATGAATACGGGCCGCGGCTACGCTCTCACGCACAAAGGTTCCCACCTCTCCCGGGCAGAAGAAGAGAGCCAGAAGCGGATCTCCTTCCGGGGAAAAGACCGCCAGGTCAATCGCAACGGAATGCGGCTCACCGTTTATCGAGTAATCCAGGGCATATTTCGATCGGATATTCTCACGCGGATATTTCCTGTCTTCAACAAGCAGCCTGGCAAGCGCCTGCCGCAAATCCTCGTAAGTGGTATCCATGATTTCCAGGCCGGTGAGATAGTCCGTGATGACACGGTTGAGGCTGACTTCATGCATAGATACCTCCTTGGTATTCACGACATACTTTAAGCGCTGAAAAAAAGGGTGCAAGGTCTCAGATAAACGATGCGTTGACCGAAAACACTGCCTGCGATAGCGGAAAAAGAAAAATTACCGGAAGATACCCATGCAAGAACTGTTTTTGATCAAATGCATCGACCAGATTCACGATGGCCTGTGCAATGGACTGTCGCGATTCTCGGGGCCAAGCCGGGCCGCGCTGATCTATGCCCTGAACAAAAACAGTCCGCTGCGCATTTATGACCCCTGCGACCTGCTGCGAGGACACGAACCGCGTCTGGAGGAAATCTTTCTCAAACACGCAAAATGGATGCAAGGCGCTTCCGCAGCAGAAGACAGAAATCTTGGGGAATTCGATAACCCTGAACTGGCCGGAATAATCGCCTGCGGCGGTCATTTCCATAACATGTTCTACCAGACATGGTTCAGCGAGCACCACGTCGACATGTGTTCCACCGGCCCGACCCAGCGCTGGCTGGAGTACGGGTGCAGGCTGCTCTCCCAGGATCTGGGAACAAAGAGCACTACTGATCTTGAGACCTCCGGCTACGTGCTGCAGAATTTTGCGACCCATGCAGTCCGGGATCATATCGTCGACATGAGGAATCTGAGCTTGGGCCCGGACACGCGGCTGCGCATCTACCCCATACTGGACGCAGTCCTGAACATCTCGAAGACCCAGGAAGAAGGAAAATGGGCCTTTGGCGACCTCATCTTCGTCGAGCCGTCGCAGGTACACAGAATCCATTATCTGGCCACGTTCGGAGATTTCGAAAGACCGGCCATGAGGGATTTCAAACACACCCGCAAACTTCTGCAGGCCGTGGAAGGAAACAAGCACAAACTGGTCAGCAACGGGCAGAAAATCATCGGCATCGGCACGGGCAGGATGCCCGACTTTTCCGTGACCGCCGAATTCCGCGGCAATCATGGCTTCATCAAGGTTCAGGACGAAACCGTCTGCAGCTTTTCCGACGGGGGGTTCCACTCCTCCACCAGACAAGCCAATCTGGTACAACTGGAAGAGGTGCTGCTTGAACTGAGCCTTGATTCAAACAAGCTCTACACCATCATGAAGGTCGTCAGCACCTTGGTGCGCAGCGCCCAGGAAAGAAAACACGGCTGCGCCCTGGTGCTCGATTTCGGGAGTCCTCTGGCCAATATCTCAGGGCAGCATCTGGAAAGCCCGCTCGATCTGAAGCGTCACATGGACCTCGATCTGGCGACCTCGCTGGCCAAAGTGGACGGCGCGTTGCACATCGACATGATGTACCTCAAGCTGCACGCATTCGCCGCCCTGCTCGATGGCCGCGCCGTGGCCGGGGAAAACCGCGCCCGCGGAGCCAGATACAACTCCGCCCTCAGATTCACCGCCGAACACGACCAGGTAATCCTTGTCGTGGTCAGCTCGGACCGCCCCATCTCGATCATCCAGCACGGCGCCGAGATCAAGGCCCGGTGCGACTGGGAACCACGCTACCAATGCCTCTCGGAACCCGAGACCCTGGAAAACTGGACCGGAAGACCCAATCATTCCTGAAAAATCAGACGTAGAGGCTGCGAATGAGCAGACTCAGGGTGCGCTCAAGGGATTCACACTCCGAGTCGGGAATCTTCTCCCCTCCTTCGCGGATGTGCAGGATGTCCATGGCCTTGTCTTTTTGTGTCGCGATCTTGGCAAAAACGAGGTCAAGGCCAAGCCGGTAAAGGCAAAGCGAAACCGTGGCCAGAAGACCAGGCACATCCGGGGCCTGAATGGAAAGCACGGTGTGGAAATCCGAGGCGCCGTTGTCGAGACGCACACTGACAAGTTCTCGGTCCAGCGCGTAAAACTTCCTGAGTCTTGTGGTTATCTGCACAGGAAGCTTATCCAGCCTGTTCTCGTCGGCAAATAACCCTGAGAGACTGGATTGAAAGGCTTCCACCGTCTGCTCGGCATAGAGCATGTCCAGCGGTTCCGTGACCCAAAACACGTCGACGACCGTCTTGTCATCCCAGACGCACAATTCAGCACCAAGAACGGACATCCCATGCCGGGCCAGAGCCGCGCAGACTCGGGCGAAGAGTCCTGGCCTGTCGATGGAGACCAATGTCACGCGCAACGACCTTGAATTGGGCCTGTGCTCCCATGACAGAAGAAAAGGAACGTCATCCGAGTGCTCCCGGAAGGCATGGACCTGCTCTATGTGCTCGATGATGCGTTGTGGAGCGGACTGCATCAGGTACCTGGCCGGCATGACGGAAAGAAAACGTTCGAATTCACCGATGGAAAAATGATTTGGGCGGACGGACCTCAACGCATCGCGCATCGTGCTCAATCTGTGCACCAGGATTTCATCGGACATGATTCCATGTTCAAGGACTTTTCGGGTCTTGAAATAAGTTTCCCGCAGCAGGTTTTCGATCCAGGGATTCCAGGCCTTGGGACCGGTAGCCAAGGAGTCGGCCCAGGTCAGCAAGGTCAGAAGGTCAAGGCGGCGCGTGCTGCCAAGTCTCTGCGCAAGATCCATGACGACCGACTCCTCTCCCAGATCGTTGCGTGTGGCCGTATGCACCAGCAGCAGATGGTGTTCGATCAAAAAAACACATTCCTGAACAAAATCGAGCCCATATCCAATCCTGCCAAGAATGAGGCGCGAAAGCCGGGAACCATTGACGGCATGATCTCCGTTTCCCTTGCCAATGTCATGCAGCAGCGAGGCCCAACGCAGACAGGGATCGGCGTGCACCGAATGGAGAAAATCACCCAGAAATTCATGCCCCGGGTCAAATTTCGTGAGATTTTTCACCGTTTCGACAAGATGTGGACCAGCGGGAAGCTTGTGGTAGGCGTCGAATTGAACCAGATGTTCTACGGCCGCAAACTCGGGCACAAAAATGGTCAAAAAGCCGACCTCAAGCATCTGATCGAGGGCCTGCCCTGCATGAGGGCTGCACAGAATCTCTTCGAAACGGGAAACTAACGGCTGCTGCCAGTTCAGCTCCCCGGACAGGGCGGAAAAGCGATCCTGGATGATGCGACGGGTATGCCAGCCAATGGGTATCCCGGTCTGCGCGCTATGCCGGAACAACTCCAGTATGTTGGCCGGGTCGGCGACAAGAATGGAAAAATCAAGACCCGCCTCTGCGCTGGGAGACCTGGATTCAGAAGCTTCGGCGGAAACTCGCACCTTGTTCAGACAGAGGCGGCAAAGCAGCCTGGTTTCGGACATTGCCTTGTGCAGATCGGAGAGAAAACTCTCCACCGAGTCCCGGTCATCGGCCGGGCCATAGCCGATGAGTTGCGCTATTTCTGGCTGCAACTCCAGATGCAGGACATCGTTCTTGCGCTTGCTGATGCGATGCAGCGAGACTCTGACCAGCGCTGTGAAATCGGCGCTGCGCGACAAGGCCTCCTGCTCGGAAGACGAAAGAAAAGGCGACGATTCCCCGTCGATCCGGCACAGGGTTTCAAGCCATTGTGTGGTCTGATGATCACGCTGCCCTCCGCGGCCCTCTTTGAGGTTCGGCGAAAGAAGATGCGTGGCGTCGCCGAACTGTCTGTGCCGCGCTTCGTGACGTCCGGCGAGCCAGTTGAAAAGCTCCCTGCGCAGAGGAATGAAAAGGTCCTTCGCGCAGGCGGCCTGAAATTCGGCAAACAGATCAGCCGAGCCATAAAGAAGCCGGGCATCAAGGAGCGAACAAAGAACTTCAAAATCGGCGGATGCCAGGGCAATGGTTTCAGGAACGGTCCTGATGCCGTGGCCGACGTCAAAGCCGCTGTCCCAAAGCGGGACAAAAAGATCCTCGGCCAAAAGCTGAGGATCGGGAGCGCCTGATTCAGGCAGACAGACCAGAAGATCGATGTCGGAGAAGGGAAAAAGCTGGCCGCGGCCATACCCGCCAAGGGCAAGGACCAGCGTCTTACCGCCCGGAGCGAGGCGGGTTTGACAGGCCGTGCGCACCCACTCATCCATGCGTGCGGAAAACCAGGTAGGAGAATGGCCCGGGTCCGCGTCCACATTGCGGTAAAGATCCCGGGCCTGGCGTAAGGTTTCGATGCTCATGGCGAGAATGGGCAGCCGAAGCTGCCCGTTTCTAAAGAGCCGATCCGCCGGACTCTCCGGTGCGGATGCGGATGGCGTTGTCGATGGTGGAGACAAAGATCTTGCCGTCGCCGATCTTGCCGGTCTTGGCGGCCTGCTGGATGACATCCAGGGTCTGGTCAAGCATCTCATCATCGATGACGATCTCGATCTTGACCTTGGACACGAAATCGACCTGATACTCGGCCCCGCGATAAACTTCCTTGTGGCCGCGCTGGCGTCCAAAGCCCCGAACATCGGTGACCGTCATGCCCTGTATGCCCATGCCCGTAAGGGCTTCCTTGATTTCGTCCAGCTTGTAGGGCCGGGTGATTATTTCAACTCGTTTCATGATTCCTCCTCAAGTGGTTGGCAAATCAAGCCTGGTAAGCGGATTCGCTGTGAATGGCCACGTCAAGCCCGGCCTCTTCCTCTTCTTCGGTGACACGGATGGGCACGATGGCGTTAACAATCTTGAGCAAAACATAGGAGACCACAAATGAAAAGGCGCAGGTGGCCACGACGGACACGAACTGGATCCAGAGCTGTCCGGGATTGCCGTAAAAGAGGCCGTTGAAGCCGGCGGGATTGATGGCCTGGCTGGCGAAGAGACCCGTGGCAAGCGCGCCCCAGATTCCACCCACGCCGTGAATGCCGACCACGTCAAGACTGTCGTCATAGCCGAAGCGGGCTTTGAGGCTCACGCCGAAATAGCACAGCACGCCGGCGCCAAGCCCGATCAGCACGGACGCCATGATGCCTACAAAGCCTGCCGCCGGGGTGATCGCCACAAGACCGGCCACCGCGCCGGAAGCCGCGCCCAGGGTCGTGGGTTTGCCGTGGAACTTCCATTCAGCGAAGACCCAGGCAAGCATGGCCGTGGCGGCCGCCACATGAGTGGTCACGAAGGCGTTGCCTGCCAGGCCGTCGGCGGCCAGGGCACTGCCGGCGTTGAAACCGAACCAGCCGAACCACAGGAGCGCCGTGCCGATCATGGTCATGGGCAGGTTGTGCGGCAGGAAGGAGCGCTTGCCGTAGCCCTTGCGCTTGCCGATGACGAGCGCAGCGGCCAGGGCCGCGCTGGCCGAGCTCATGTGAACGACCGCTCCGCCT
The DNA here is from genome assembly GCA_002841885.1 of Deltaproteobacteria bacterium HGW-Deltaproteobacteria-18. Classification (NCBI taxonomy): domain Bacteria; class Deltaproteobacteria; species Deltaproteobacteria bacterium HGW-Deltaproteobacteria-18. Next base: position 9,347 of record PHBE01000017.1, on the reverse strand, counting down.
GCAAAATCCATGGCGCCCATCTGGGCCATCCAGCCGCCGCCCCAGACCCAGTGGCACAAAGGAGCATAGACGAACGTGCACCACAGGATGATGAAAATGATAAAAGCGGAAAACCGCATGCGTTCGGCAAAGGCTCCGGTGATCAGCGCGGGTGTAATGATGGCGAACATGCACTGAAAGATCATGAAGACCATGTGCGGAAGATTGGTGGCGATGGACTCGTGCGGCTCCATGCCCACTCCGGCCATGCCCAGAAAATCAAAACCGCCGATAAGCCCGTTCATGTCAGTACCAAAAGACAGGGAATATCCCCAGAAAATCCAGACCAGGGTGATGACTCCAAGGGCCGCAAAACTTTGCATTATGGTGCCCAAGGCGTTTTTGGAACGGGTCATGCCCGCGTAGAAGAGGGCCAGCCCGGGGGTCATGAACATGACCAGGGCAGCACAAATGATGATAAAAGCAGTATCTGTCGGATTCACAATGCACCTCCATTTTTGTCGGTTTAAAGCAAAGACGGTGCCACAGAAAAAAACTATTTGATACCAGATAGTTAATAGAAACTTCCACACAGCTGGAATTTGTTTCAGTACAATTTCGTACAGAAAAAATGACAAATTGTCGTTTTTTGTAAAAATAGACAAATAGCAATCCTCCCAGTTTTGTAGAATTGAACATATTTGTCGGCAAACAGCGACTCAGAACTCGGTAAATCGTACAAAATTACTCAGAATCATTCCGTCAGCAGATATCGCAGCAGATATCGCAGCAGATAATTTTATCAAAAAAGGACTATTTCCTTATAATCCGAATAGCGGAAAAGAAAATCCGGACGGGATCAGAGGGAGACATGCCCGCCAAACGCATTTCAAAATTGAAAAAACATATAACAATTTGAAAATAAAGAGCAAAATAAAAAAAGCACCAGACCACCCTCGTAAAAGAAGGCAGAAAAGAAAAACCAGCGCATAAATATACATAAATGTTAATTTATGCCATAATGTGGCCTAGAAAAGAGCTGAAAAAATAACAAATACCGCATGCGGCAATCCTGCAATTTCGATATATATGTTCAACATCAAATAGTTAACAACTTTGGCATTACCTATGCTCTGTGGAGGTATCAACACTCACCACCACGGAGGTCATCATGTTCGAAGAGAAAAAACAAACAACCGCCCTGCTCAGACCAAAAGTCTGGGCCTTGACCCTATTGCTTGCAACTTTCACCCCGGTCATGGCCTTTGCCGAAGGCGAAGCGCTCTCGCAGGAGCATGGCAATCTGCTCTGGACACTGATCGCGGCCATCCTGGTCATGTTCATGCAGCCTGGATTCGCCCTGGTTGAAATGGGCTTTTCCCGCGCCAAAAACGCCGGAAACATCCTCATGAAAAACCTGCTCGATTTTGCCGCCGGCGTGCCGGTATTTTTCCTGCTCGGCTTCGGCATCATGTTCGGACAGGACATTTCGGGATTCTTCGGTTCCAGCGGCTTTGCCCTGGCCGGGGTCGATCCGACCACCGCAGGCGGACAGTGGGACCTGACCTTCCTGTTCTTCCAGTCCGTGTTCGCGGCCACGGCGGCGACAATCATTTCCGGCGGCATTGCCGAGCGGACAAAATTTTCGGCCTACATCATCGTCAGCATAGCGGTCACGGCACTCATCTATCCGATCTCGGGGCACTGGGCCTGGGCAAGCCTCTGGGGCGGGGACGCGCTCGGCGCGGGCTGGCTCGAAGGAATGGGATTCATCGACTTTGCCGGCTCCACCGTGGTTCACTCCGTTGGTGGCTGGGTAGCCCTGGCCGGTGCGATCGTGGTCGGACCCCGTCTGGGCAAGTACACCGCTGACGGCAAGGCCAAAGCCATTCCCGGGCACAACATCCCCCTGGCCGGGCTTGGCGTGTTCATCCTCTGGTTCGGTTGGTTCGGCTTCAACCCCGGCAGCACCACCACCGTTGACGGCACCATCGGCTATATCGCGGTCAACACCGCAATGGCGGCCTGCACTGGTGCTCTTGGCGCCATGATCTTCGCCTGGATCAAACACGGCAAGCCTGACACATCCATGTCCCTGAACGGCGCGCTGGCCGGCCTGGTGGCCATCACCGCCGGATGTTACGAAGTTTCTCCCGTAGGCTCGCTGATCATCGGCCTGCTGGCCGGCGTCCTGGTCGTCATCTCCATCGAGTTCATCGATCAGGTCCTCAAGATCGACGATCCGGTCGGCGCCTCCTCCGTGCACGGCGTCTGCGGCGTATTCGGAACCATCGCGGTGGGCTTCTTCGCGGCACCCGGCTACGGCGACAACGTGGGCATCTTTTACGGAGGCGGCAGTGAAATCCTCGTCACGCAGGTCATCGGCGCGGCAGCGGTCTTTGCCTGGGCTTTCGGAGCGGGCCTGGCCCTTTTCACCATCCTGAAGATGACCCTCGGCGTACGCGTCACCCAGGAAGAAGAACTCAAGGGTCTCGACATCACCGAACACGGCATGGAATCCTACAACGGCTTCCAGATCTTCACCAACGAATAAGAGGGATAACGCCATGAAACTCGTAGTAGCATATATCCGGCCCGAGTGCCTGAACGCAGTCAAGCAAGAGCTGTACGCCAAGAAAATCTACAACATGTCCGTCACCAACGTGCTCGGCAGCGGACGCCAGAAAGGATTCACCGAAACATACCGCGGCGTGGTCATGGAAGTGAACCTGCTGAAAAAATTGAGGCTCGAAATCGGAGTCAACGACGATTTTGCCGAACAGGCTGTGGAGGCTATCAATACCGGAGCCAGAACCGGCAAGGAAGGAGACGGAGTGATCTTCGTGCTGGAATGCGCGGCCGCCATCCGCATCCGCACCCAGGAGACCGGACCCGCAGCCATGGGCTAGCAGACCGCCCCAAAACGGCAATCTGCTGCGTCAGCGAAAAAAGCCAGCGAACGCAGGTACGACGTACGACACCGAAGGGAGGCCACCAGCGCCTCCCTTTTTTTATCGCAGACAGGCAAACCCGCCACCGGACCAGGGACAGACCCCGCAGGGCACCGTCCGGCCATAGCAGTCCCTGTCGAAAGGCGCGGGGAAACCCTGCACATGGTCGCACGGGGCCACGCTGCAGTCGGCGCAGCGGGCATACTCCTCAAGCACGGCCTCGTCCCTGAAACGGACAAAATCACCGGAGCGCCAAACCTGCAACGGGTCGTCTTTCGGCACACGCCCGAAAACACGCTGCCTGACGCGCACCTCGGAGCCAAGCAGCCAGGCCGAATAGCTGTGCCAAAGGTAATAGCAGGGGGTCAGCGCCCCATCATAGGCCACAAACAGGCTTGGATTTTGAACAAATGCGCATTCCCTGGGCTCTCGCGCGGCTATCTCGGGCAGGTCAAGACGAACACCCCGCGCCTGCGCGATATCCATGGCGTGGGCAAATGTCTCACGCACCCGCGCCAATCGTTCAAAATCGACGTTCATGGTGTTGGGCAGGCTGAACTGCAGCCCGCGCCCTTGCGCGTCATCCTTCATGGCCAGGATGATGTCGACCAGCCGCTGCTGCTCCGGGGTGCGGAAAACCGCGTAGAAGGAAGTATACGAATGCGAGACGTCCAGCCCTTCCGCAGCAAAGACCTTTGCCCATTCGTGATAAAAATCCAGGCAACGCTGCGATAATGGCACGTACAGACTCTGCGGGGCATCGGAAGCGTTGTAGGGCAGTACATGGGACACAATGACAAAATCGACGCCGCGATCCGCGCACCAGGAAACCATGTCCGGGAGACTGGCATAATTCTGGACGCTGATCACGGTTTCAGCACCCAGGGACAAAGGCCGCGCGCCCGGACGCGAGGCTGCCCCGCGCATCAGATCGAAGGCCTGACCGACCTGGCCAAGCTCCGACCCGGCCCGAAAGCGTTCCAGCTGATCCGCATCCGGTGAATCCACGGAAAAACAGATCCTGTCGAGCCCCGCATCCATGAACTCTCCGGCCAAGGCTCTGGTCAGGAGCATGCCGTTGGACTGAAAGCCGATAACGCAGTCATCAGGCACCCCAGCCCGGGCAAAGGCGATGAACGCGGCCAACTCCGGGTGCATCAGGGATTCGCCGATGCCGTTCAGGTTGAGTGTATCCAGATGGGGAAAAAGAGGGGCCAGTGCCTCGAAGGTGCGCCTCGCCATGAGCGCGTCCTCGCAGTCCCAGCCTGCGGAATGTTTGACGCACATGGCGCAGCCCAGATTGCACAGGGTGGCCGGCTCCACATAAAGTTTGCGCGGAAAAAGCGGCGGGTTCATTGACATGGGGGTTTCCTCGGCCAGCAAAGAAGCCTCGTCAATATCCCAAAATGACACACGCCCCCCTCATGCGCCAACCATCTCGGCCACCAGGTCGCCCAGACGCTCTATCCCTTCAGCCAGCTCAACGGTCCAGGGATTGCCGGAGTTGAGACGTACGTGTCCGGAAAAACGGTCCTGGGTCGAAAAGATGGTGCCGGGGGCGATGCTGATGCCCGCTTCCCTGGCCCGATACATGAGCTCCACCGAGTCCACGCCCCCGGGCAGTTCCACCCACAAGACTCCCCCGCCCTCCGGCCTGCCGACCCGCGTGCCTTCCGGGAAGGTGCGGCTCACGTGCAGCTGCATGGACTGCGTCTGCTGCTGCAAGGCCCGGCGCAGACCACGCAGGTGCCGATCATAGCGGCCCTCGCGCAAATAGGCGCCAACGGCTTCCTGGGTGAGAGTCGCGGAGCAAACGTTGGTGGTGGCCTTGACCTCATAGGCCTCACGATAAAACCGGCCCGGCATGATCCAGCCGATGCGGTAGCCAGGGCACAGCGTCTTGGACAGGGACGAACAGAGGATGACCAGCCCCAGGTCATCATACATCTTGAAGACCGAAGGCCGGACCGGACCGAAATGCAGATCCCCGGCGACATCGTCCTCGATAAGCGGGATCTCCCGTCTGGCCAGAAGCTCCACTATTTCCCGCTTGGCGCTGTCCGAAGTCAGGGACCCGTCGGGATTGTTGAAATTGGGGGTAAAGATGCAAGCGCTGATGTCGAACCGCTCCAGGGCCCGTTCCACGTCGGCTGGGTCCACCCCGTGCCGTGGATGGGAGGGAATCTCGATGGAGCGCACGCCCTGATTCTCCAGAAGCTGCTGAAAACAGAAATAGGACGGGGCCTGGATGAGCACGTTGTCGCCGGGCCGCACCAGACTGCGCACGGCCACATGCAGGGCTTCGAGCGCCCCGCAGGTGATGATGATCTCCTCGGGCCGCACGGCAAGCCCCGCCTGGGCCGCTCGCAGGGACAGCTGGCGGCGCAGCTCGAGGCTGCCTTCCACGGGCAGATAGCTGACCTGCCGCTTGGGATCTTCCCGCGACAAACGGGCCGCCACCTTGGCCAGTTCGCGGTAAGGCAGCAGTTCCTCGGAAGGGCAGTTGATACCCAGAGGCAGAAGCTCCCGGTCGCCCACGGTCTCGAGCACGGCGGAAATGAGCTGGCTGCGGTTGACGGTGTGGGGCCGGAGAACGGGCCGGGGATTGCGCGGGGGAGGAGGCAGTTGCCGAGCGTCGCGCCGCACGAAAAAACCGGATCTGGGCCGCGACTCGATGACCCCCTTGCGTTCCAGTTCGGCGTAGGCCTGCAGCACAGTGCTCACCGCCACCCGGCTACGCAGGCTGACATGACGCAGGGAAGGCAGCCTGGCCCCGGGACCAAGGGTTCCCGAGGCGATCTGCTGCATGAGGTTCTGCTCGATCTGACGGTATCTGAAATCTTCCATGGTAAAGGCCTCTCGCATGGCACGGTAAGCGGGGCTGTTCCCGTCGTGACTGCGTTTCAGGTTATCGCGCAGGGCTTTTTCCGAAATCGGAGGCATCGGGCGCTTACGATCCAAAACATGGATTTCTGCCTTTACATTCACAGAGATACCGCAGGGTTTGGCTGGTGTCGGGGGTGGCGGTCCGTCGGCTGTCTGACCGAGCCAGGCATCGTTTGACGAACCATTGCCTTACCGGCCGATCCGCCGCCTGAACGCGCTGCACGCAATGGATCGTCTCTACGAGGCCGGCGAGGGAGTTCCGGCGGACCGCCACCCCCGACACCAGCCACCCCCCCATCCGACGTCAGATAAAAAGCTGTCTCCGGCCCCAACCTTTCGACCTTGCCCTGAACGGACCTCCGTGCCACCATCTCATCCCCAGTTTGCAGCCCGGCGCCCCTCCAATCTGTTATGGTTTAAATTTATGCAAACTGTATCTGTACTGCAAACAGTTTTTGACTAGGTTGAGCCGTACGAGGATAATCGATTATGAACTGCGACACCCTTTCCACCGCCGGCCGGACCGAATCCACGCTGGTCTCGGCATTCAGGCAGACCCTGCCCATCATCCTGGGCTACGTGCCAGTAGGCTTTGCCTATGGCGTTCTGGCCCAGAAATCCGGTCTTTCGGGCATCAACACCGTTCTCATGAGCCTGCTGGTCTTTGCCGGTTCGGCCCAGCTCATCGCGGTCGGCCTGTTTGCGGCCAAAGCCGCACCTCTGGCTATCGTGGCCACGACTTTTGTCGTCAATCTGCGCCACCTGCTCATGTCGGCGGCCCTGGCCCCCTATCTGCGAGGCTGGAGCAAATCGCGCCTGGGCCTCTTCTCCTATCAGCTGACGGACGAAACCTTTGCCCTGCATGTCGGACGCTTCGCAAAAAGCGAGACCGGACCGGGTGAGACCTTCGGCATCAACGTCATCGCCCAGAGCGCCTGGGTCGGCGGGACTGTCCTTGGCCTGGCCGCAAGCACGCTCATCACCGACATCCGGCCCATCGGCCTTGATTACGCCCTGCCGGCCATGTTCATCGCGCTGCTGCTGGGTCAGCTCAAGTCGCGGCAGCACCTCGCCGTGGCCGTCATCGCGGGCGTCCTGTCCACAGTCCTCATGCTCGCGGGCCTTGACCAGAGTCATGTCCTGGCCGCGACCATCATCGCCGCAACCATTGGCCTTGGAGTTCACGCATGGACCAGCAGACAATCTTCCTGACCATTCTCGGCATGATGGCCGTGACCTATGTCCCGCGCGCCCTGCCGCTCCTGGCCCTGGCGCAGCGCACCCTGCCCGATTCCGTTGTGCGCTGGCTGGGCTTCATCCCCGTGGCGGTGCTTTCGGCCATGCTGCTGCCGTCGCTTGTCGTAACGGAAAAAGGGCTTGATTTCTCCGCTGAAAACATCTTTCTGTGGGCGGCCATCCCGACCTTCGCGGTGTGCTGGAAAACAAAGAGCTTTGTCGGCGCCATCGTCACCGGCATGGGCTGCGTGGCACTGGGCAGATTATTTTTAGCATAACACCGGCCTCAAGGAGGCAACATGAGTTTTCGATTCACCAACCGCATCCAGAACACTCCGAAATCATTCATTCGCGAGATACTCAAAGTCACCCAGGACCCGAGCATCACCTCCTTTGCCGGCGGACTTCCCAACCCGAGCCTTTTTCCCATTGAGGCCCTGCAGGAAGCCGCCCGCGAAACCCTGGCCACGTCCGGAGCGCGCGCCCTGCAGTACTCGACCACGGAAGGCCACGCCGAGCTCAGGGCCTGGATCGCAAACCGCTACTCCCGTCACGGCGTGAGCGTGGACCCGGATCAGGTGCTGATCACCACCGGCTCCCAGCAGTGTCTCGATCTTTTGGGCAAGCTCTTCATTGAAAAGGACGACGAGGTCATCCTGGAAAGACCGAGCTACCTGGGCACCATCCAGGCTTTCACCATGTTCGAGCCACGCTTCGTCACCGTGGATTTGGAGGCCGACGGCCCCAATCTGGCGCAGGTCGAAGCCCTGCTTGCCACGGGCCAACCCAAGCTCTTCTACGCCGTGCCCAACTTCCAGAACCCCTCGGGCCTGACCTACTCCAGGGCCAAACGCGAGGAGCTCGGCAAGCTGCTGCAAAAGTATCCCGAAACCCTCTTCATCGAGGACGACCCCTACGGCGAACTGCGTTTCTGCGGCGAACACCACAAGCCCGTATTCGCCCATACCGGCGGTCGCAGCATCATGCTCGGCAGCTTCTCCAAGATCACGGTGCCGGGCTTTCGCCTCGGCTGGATGGTCGCGCCCCCGGAAATCATCCGCCTCGCGGTCAAGGCCAAGCAGGCCGCGGACCTGCACTCCTCGACCTTCAACCAGTTCGTCATCGCCGAGTACCTCAAAAAACACTCCATCGACGAACACATCGCCAAGATAACCGCCTGCTACGGCTCCCAGGCGGCGGCCATGGTCCGGACCCTGGAACGGGAAGCCCCCGAAGGCGTGACCTTCACCCGCCCCGAAGGCGGCATGTTCTCCTGGGTCACACTGCCCGAGGGCAAGGGCTCGTGCATGGACCTTTTCAACCTGGCCATCGAACAGAAGGTCGCCTTTGTGCCGGGCATGCCCTTCTACACCGACGGCACGGGCCAGAACACCCTGCGCCTCAATTTCTCCAACGCCTCGGAGCAAACCATCGACACCGGCATCACCCGGCTGTGCCGCTGCATGAAGGATTTCCTGAACGCGTCCTAGAACCCCTGACCTTCCAAACAAAACAGGCCCCGGTCCATATCCTGGACCGGGGCCTGCTCTTTTCCCATTGCTCTTCATGATTCAAGGCTGTTGCGAGTATAATCAATAGTGGTGATGCAAAACGGCTCTGCTTTTGCCTGGATTCGGGCTGCTCTTCGTCCGTTATGCGAACGCTGAATTTTCCTGCGCCACGCACTGCCGCATGAAGTCCTCGGCCACGCTCTGAGCCCCCTGCGCCTCAATCTCACAAGCTACCTGAATGTATCCGGGGGGTAGCCCTTCCTTCATCTCCATTACCCTTGAAACCTCCAGCGGGGTCTCAAAACGCCGAGCATGGCAGGATTTGGATGCTTTCTCCCTTCTTTCAGCGTCCTGTTCCTGCCGGGCCATTTCGTCCAGTTGGACAGTGTCGCGGCAGAACCGTACGATTTCATCCTCCAGCGTCTTCCGGCTGACAAGCTCCAAAACATGCCGGTCAAGCAGTTCGGCCAGGGTTACGGGCCGCATGTAGGCAAACAGTTCCTGGTTGAAATCGTCACTTCGGTCCAATCTGTCGGCAGGGATGTGACGCGGCAGCAATGGCCGTCCCGAACGGGCGTATTCGTAACGCTGCCGCAGTTCCTGCTGCAAAAAAAGGACGTAGTTGCTGGCCATGAAATGGAAACGAATGCCCGCCGCATCGATGACGCCGTTTGCCAACTTGGATAGAAGTGGCCCCAGAAATTTGCACAAGCCTTTAGGTGGGAACTCTGCTAGCCCCGACCCCTTCAAACGCAAATGATTAGGGAGCAGAGAATGACGAAGA